>DAIRFM010000039.1:0-9272 GCA_036795025.1 Burkholderiales bacterium
AATGGCGTAACGGCGCGCTGCCAGGGCAAGCGCCGCTTCAGTCGTCCGTGCTGACGCTGCGGATGGTGACATTGCCCGATTTTTCGTCGTGTTCGAGCTTGACCAGCTTCCGCGCTTCGGCCTCGTCCAGCAGCTTGCCGAACGAGCGGAAACCGTAGAAGGCTTCGCTGAAGCCGGGGTTGCGCCGCTTCAGGGCCTGTTTGACCATCGAGCCCCAGATTTTCTCCTCCTCGCCGCGCTCGGCGATGAGTGCCTCGACGGTTTCCATGACGATGTCCAGCGCCTCCTGTTTCTTGTCGCTCTCGTCCTGCGGCAGGGTCTTGGCGACCGCGCCGGCGGCAGCCTTGGGCGCGGGCTTCTTGCGCGACTGCTTTTTTGCCTTTTCCCGCGCCAGGTCGTCGTAATAGATGAACTCGTCGCAGTTGGCGATCAGCAGGTCGGAGGTGGAGTTCTTCACTCCCACGCCGATCACCCTCTTGTTGTTCTCGCGCAGCTTGGAGACGAGCGGCGAAAAATCGGAATCGCCGCTGATGATGACGAAGGTGTCGACGTGCGATTTGGTGTAGCACAGGTCCAGCGCATCGACCACCATGCGGATGTCGGCCGAGTTCTTGCCCGACTGGCGCACGTGCGGGATCTCGATCAGTTCGAACGCGGCCTCGTGCATGCCGGCTTTGAACTCGCGATAGCGCTCCCAGTCGCAATAGGCCTTTTTCACGACGATGCTGCCCTTGAGCAGCAGCCGCTCCAGCACCTTGGTGATGTCGAACTTGTCGTATTTGGACTCGCGCACCCCGAGGGCGACGTTCTCGAAATCGCAGAACAGTGCCATGTTGATGTCGGCTGCTGCGGTCATGGTGATCTCCGGTAACAATGGGTTGTACGACGGTGGGTTGTGCGACAGTGGGTTGTACGGCGGGTTATGCGGCGGGCAGAGAGGGCCGGGCGCAGCGCTGGTGCGGGATGCATGCTGCGTTTTCTCCCTGCAATTGCCGCTATCCTAGCGCGGAATCGGTGCCGGCGGGCAATTCCCGCTCGCGCCCAAGTCTGCTAACATTGCCGGCATTATCCGAGGAGGAGCTATCATGTTGCGCAAATCCCTTGCACTTGCCATTGCGGCGCTGGTCTGCGGCCTGCCGCTGTCCGCCGTTTCCCAGCAGAAAGACAAGATCTCCGACGGTGTGGTCAAAATCGGCCTGATCCTGGACATGTCGAGCCTGTACTCGGACATCACCGGCGAGGGCAGCGTCACCGCCGCGCGCATGGCGATCGAGGACTTCGGCGGCAAGGTGCTGGGCAAGCCGATCGAGCTCGTCTACGCCGACCACCAGAACAAGGCCGACATCGCCGCCAACAAGGCGCGCGAGTGGTTCGACCAGGACAAGGTGGACGCCATTATGGACGTGGCCGCTTCGGCCACGGCATTGGCGGTGGTCGAAGTGGCGAGGCAGAAGAACCGGATCGCGGTGTTCAACGGCCCCGGTTCGACCCGGCTCACCAACGAGAGCTGCTCGCCGGTGACGGTGCATTACACCTATGACACCTTTGCGCTTGCCAACGGCACCGGCAAGGCGGTAGTGAAGCAGGGCGGCAACACCTGGTTCTTCCTCACCGCCGACTATGCGTTCGGCCATTCGCTGGAGAAGGACACCTCCGACGTGGTCAAGGCCGAAGGCGGCAAAGTGCTGGGCAGCGCGCGCCATCCGCTCAATGCCTCCGACATGTCCTCGTTCGTGCTGCAGGCGCAGGGCTCGGGGGCCAAGATCATCGGCCTCGCCAATGCCGGCGGCGATTTCATCAACTCCATCAAGACTGCGGCCGAATTCGGCGTCACCAAAAGCGGCAAGCAGAAGCTCGCCGGGCTGCTGGTCTACATCAACGACATCCACAGCCTGGGCCTGCAGCTGACGCAAGGGCTGCTGCTCACCGAGGCGTTCTACTGGGACCTGAACGACGAGTCGCGCAAATGGTCGAGGCGCTTTTTCGAGCGCATGAAGAAAATGCCCAACATGAGCCAGGCCGGCGTGTATTCGTCCACCATGCATTACCTGAAAGCGGTGAAGGCCGCCGGAACCGACGAGACCGGTGCGGTGATGAAGAAAATGCGCGAGCTGCCGATCAACGATTTCTTCGCCAAGAACGGGCGCATTCGCGAGGACGGGCGCATGGTGCACGACATGTACCTGTTCGAAGTGAAGTCGCCGCAGGAGTCGAAGTCCCCCTGGGACTATTACAAGCTGCGCGCCACCATCCCGGCCGCGGAGGCGTTCCAGCCGCTGTCGAAGAGCGCCTGCCCGCTGGTGAAGAAATAGGTTCAGCGTTCATCAAAAATTTAGCGGTGTGACCCGGGCCGCGATTCCCGGCATTCCTTCATTCTTCCAGGAGCGGAAAACCATGAATCTCAAGCGCAAGGCAATTGTTTCCCTGATGGGTCTGACCCTTGCGCTCGCGGCCGGTGCGGCCTCGGCCAAGCAGACGGTCAAGATCGTGTTCATCGGTCCGCTCACCGGTGGCGTTTCCGCCAACGGCATCGGCGGGCGCAATTCGGCGGATCTGGCGGTACGCCTGAGAAACGAGGATGCCAAGGCCAAGTACAGCTACGAGCTGGTCAGCCTGGACGACGAGTGCAAGCCCAACATCGCAGTGCAGGTGGCGACCAAGGCGGCTGCGGATAATTCGATCATCGCCGGCGTGACGCACTACTGCTCGGTGACGGCGATCGCCACGGTGGACACGTACCACAAATTCGGCTTGCCGGTCGTCGTCTGGGGCGCGGTGCTGCCTTCGATCACCTACGCCAACAAGTTTGCCGAAATCCATCGCGTCAACGGCACCATGATCAACCAGAACGAGGTCGCGGCGAAGTTCATGACCGGCATGAAGTACAAGCGGTGGGTGGTCATCCACGACACCACGGACTACGGCAAAGGCCATAACCAGTACTTCAGCGAGTACCTGAAGAAAAACGGCGGGCAGATCGTCGGCACCTTCGGCGTGACTGCAGACCAGCAGGACTTCACCACCGAACTCACCAAGGCGAAGGAACTCAAGCCCGACGTGATTTACTTCGGCGGCCTGACGCCGCTGGGAGTGCGCATCCGCTCGCAGATGGAGAAACTGGGCATCAACGCGGTGTTCCAGGGCACTTCGGGGATCAAGTCGGATGCCTTCATCGAGGGCCTGGGAAAACAACTCGCCGAAGGCTCGCTTTCGTTCATCGAAGGCGCGCCGTGGGAGAAACTCCCCGGGGGCCTGTATTTCACCGGCAAGTACTCCTTGCAGAAATACAGCGAAGCGCCAGAGGCCTACGGCCCGTTCGCCTTTGCCGCGGCAAACCTGATCATGGACACGATCGAGAAGGTCGGCCCCAACCGCAAGAAAGTGACCGAAGAGCTGGGCAAGACCCGGGACCGCGACTCGATCATCGGCAAGATCACCTTCGACGATCATGGCCAGAACATCGTATCGCTGATCACCAAGTACGTAGTGCAGGACGGCAAGTGGGTGGTGTGGGAGGACAGCGAGTACGGCTCCGGCAAGCGCAAGCTGAAAGGTCAGTAGATCGTTGGGCATCTGCAAAGGGCGATTTTGCACGGACGTGAAACCGTCCGCGCGGATCGCCGATTGCGTACGGACGATGACGCTGTCCGCACGCAATCGGCGATCTTGGATAAAACCCACAAACCGCCGTTGCTTTTATTCATAACCCTGTTTTCTCGATACGGATACGCTTTTCATCCGTATCGAGAAAACAGGGTTGGCGCGCGCAGCGCGCAGGTTCTTTAGATTCCGTCCATGACCCTCGGTCTCCTCAGCCAATACGTTTTCAACGGCCTGATGCTGGGCATGATCTACGCCATGGTGGCGGTCGGATTCACGCTGTTCTTCGGCGTGCTCGACGTGATCAAGTTCTCCCATGGCGACGTGCTGATGGTGGGCGCCTTCACCGGGCTTGCGACCTACCTCGGCCTGGAGGCGGCAGGCGTCGATTCGCCGCTGGTGCAACTCCTCGTCATGACCCTGGTCGCGACCCTGGCGATGGCGCTGCTGGGCGCGCTGATCGCGAAATACCTGGTATTGCCGCTGCGCCTGGCGCCGCCGCTCAACACGCTGCTGCTCACCCTGATGCTGGGCTCGGTGCTGCGCGAAGCGGTGCGCCTGTTCTACCCGCAGGGCTCCAATCCCAAGCCGTATCCGCGGCTGCTACCCGCCGATTTCGTGAGTTTCGGCAGCTTCACCCTGCGCGCCGACAGTATGATCCTGCTCCTCGCGGGGCTGGCGGCCATTGTCGCCGTGCACCTCGTGATCACCCGCACCAAGCTGGGGCTGGCGATACGCGCGGTAGCCCAGGATGCGGAGACCGCGCGCATCATGGGCATCAATTTCGAGTTCATCGTGCTGCTCACTTTCGCCATCGGCTCGGGCATGGCGGCCTTGGGCGGGCTGATGAACGGCCTGTATTACAATGAAATCAACTTCGGCATGGGCCTGCTGCTCGGCGTCATCGGCTTTTCCGCGGCGGTGCTCGGCGGCCTCGGTAACATCTACGGCGCCATCCTCGGAGGATTCCTGTTTTCCGCGCTGCAGAGCGTGGGTGCCGTGGCGCTGCCGGCCTTGTTTCCGGGCACGTCCACCGCCTACAAGGACGTGTTCGCCTTTGCCGTGGTCATCATGTTCATGGCCTGGCGGCCGACCGGCCTCATCGCCGAGAAAAAAAGCGAACGCGTATGAAACGGCACTTCACTCCCGCTTCCGCCGTGCCGGCGCTCGTCAGCATGGCGGGCGTCACCTTGTTCGCCGTGCTGTTCCTGCATGCCGAGACCCAGTCGGCGGTGATGGGCCTGACCCTGGGCGCCGCGGTGGCGCTGTACCTGCTGGCGCGCTTCGGCTGGAACGCGCTTGCGGCCGCTTCTTTCGCCGGCCATGGCCGTTCGGCGCAGGCCTCGGTGCTGGCCGGCGTGCTGATCATCACCGCCGTGTTCTACGACCAGCATTTTCCGCTGTTGATGCTGGCTTCGGTGCTGCTCTACATCGTGGTCTGCCTGGGCCTGAACCTGCAGTTCGGCTACGCCGGCGTGGTCAATTTCGCCGGCGCCGCGTTCTTCGGCATCGGTTGCTACACCTCGGCCGTGCTCACCAACCATACTGCGCTGCCGCACCTCGCGGTCGTGCTCGTCGGCGGGTTGATGGCAGCGGGCATAGGGTCGCTATTGATCCTGCCGGTGCTGCGCACCTACGGCCATTACGCCGCGCTGGTCACCATCGCCTTCGGCATTTTGTTCCGCGTGTTCCTGGAGGTGAACGATGCCCTGGGTGGACCGCAGGGAATCAAAGTGCCGGGCATGGAGATTCTCGGCTGGAAGCTGAACGACGGGCTGCAGTTCGGCGAGATCGAAATCTCGTTCTATGCCAATTACGTGCTGCTCGCGCTCGCCATGGCTGCGGTGGCTTTCACGCTGGTGCGGCGGCTGGAGCGCTCCTGGATCGGCCTCAACCTGGACGCGGTGCGGCTGGACGAGACCGCGTGTGCCGCTTTCGGCATCGACGTGGCACGCTGGAAAATCACCGCTTTCACGCTGGGCAATTTCCTCGCCGGCCTGGCTGGCGCGGTGTACGCGATGATGACCGGTTTCGTCGCCCCCAACAGCTTCACCTTCGGCGATTCGCTGATCCTGGTATCGATCGTTATTCTCGGCGGCATCGGCAATCCCTGGGGATTGTCGGTGGCGGCCGCGATCGTGCTGATGCTGCCGGAGAAGCTGCAGTTCATCCAGGAATACCGCCTGCTGCTGTACGCGGTGCTGGTGATCCTGATCCTGCTGTTCAGACCCGGCGGGCTGATGCCGCGCCAGGTGCGGAACTACTTTCCCGGCTGGAAGCCATGAGCCCGACGGGCCGCCCCAAGGGCGAATCCTTGGCGCGAAGCGCCAAGGTAGTCTAATGAGCACGCTGCTCGCCTGCGACAATCTGTCCATGCGCTTCGGCGGCCTGGTGGCGCTGAACCAACTGAGCCTGGCCGTGAACGAAGGCGAGATCCTCGGCCTGATCGGACCCAACGGCTCGGGCAAGACCACGTTTTTCAATGTGATCACCGGCATCTACCAGGCGAGCGAGGGCAGGGTGGACTACCGCCGGCAGGACCTGACGCGGATGAAGGCGCAGGACATCTACCGCGCCGGAGTGACGCGCACCTTCCAGCGCTCGCGCCTGTGCCTGCCGTTGTCGATTTTCGACAACATCATGATCGGCAACCATCGCCGGCTGGATCACGGCCTGTGGTTCAATCTGTTTCGCCGCGCAGCTTTCCGGGCGCAGTTCGAGGAGCAATACGCAAAGGCGCGGGAACTGGTGCGGACCTTCAGCGCTGCGCTTGCAGAAAAATTGTTCGAGGCCGCAGGCAGCGTCAACATGATAGACCGGCGGCGCATCGAAATCTGCCGCGCCCTGATCAGCCAGCCGACGCTGCTGCTGCTGGATGAACCCTCGGCGGGGATGACGCAGGAAGAGACGCGCGAGCTCATGGACGACATCCTGATCGTGCGCGAGCACATGCCCGGCCTCACCATTATCATCATCGAACACGAGATGAACGTGATCGAGCGCATCACCGAGCGCTGCATCGTGCTCAATTACGGGCAGAAGATCTGCGAAGGCCCCTACGCCCAGATTGCCGCCGACCCGCAGGTGCAGGAAGCCTACCTGGGCACCGAATGACCATGGCGATGCTGTTGAGCGTGGAGCACGTCTATGCCGGCTACGACAAGGCCGATGTGCTGCAGGACGTATCGCTGGCGGTCGAGCCCGGCAGCATCACCTGCATCCTCGGTTCCAACGGCTCGGGCAAGAGCACGCTGATCCGGGCGATCCTGGGGCTGACGCCGCCGCGCCGCGGCCGCGTGGTATTCGATGGCGCCGATCTCGCCGGCATGCCCACGCACCGTGTCGTCGCCACCGGCATCGCCTGCATCCCCGAAGGGCGCAAGGTGTTCCCCAAGCTCTCGGTGGTCGAAAACCTGCGCCTGGGCGCCTACCAGGAACGCGATGCAGGCAAGATCGCCGGCCGCATTGAGCAGGTGTTCGGGATTTTTCCGCGCCTCGCGGAGCGCGCGGCGCAGATCGCCGGCACCATGTCGGGTGGCGAGCAGGCGATGCTGTCGATCGGCCGCGGCATGATGGGCGAGCCCAAGCTGCTGCTGATCGACGAGCCTTCGCTCGGATTGTCGCCGCGGTTGGTGAAGGAGAATTTCAACGTCATCAGGCGCATCAACGAGCTCGGCATCACCGTTCTGCTGGTGGAGCAGAACGTGCACCAGACCCTGGCCATCGCGCACCATGGCTATGTGCTATCGCAAGGCAGGGTCGTGGCTTCGGGCACGGCCAGGGAACTCGCCGAGAACGCCGAAGTGCGTGAAGCCTACTTCGGCTGACCGCCTGAGAATGCATGAGCAGGGATAAGACAGTTTCCCGTCCGACCATCATCTTCGATCTCGGCGGCGTGCTGGTCAGCGTCGATTTCATGCGCGCCTGCGCGCGTCTGGAGGCGGCCGGCGCAGCGCCGGCTGCGGTGATTCGCGACGCCATCCTTGGCGGCAGGGAGAAAATCGACTTCGACACCGGCCGCCTGAGTCCGCAGGAATTCGCTGCGCGCGTTTGCGCCGCCATCGGCCTGCGATTGCCGTATTCCGAGTTCGCTGAAATCTGGTGCGACATCTTCGCCGAGAAGCCGGAGGTGACAGGCTTGCTGGATGAAATCGGCAAGCATGCAGATCTCGTGCTGCTATCCAATACCGATGTCTTGCATCTCGATTACGTGCGCAGCCGCTACGGCTTTCTGGGAAAGTTTGGGCGACTGGTGCTTTCCTACGAGGTCGGCTATGCCAAGCCGGCGCGGCAGATCTTCGAGCGCGCGCTTGGCCTCGCTGCGCCAGGGACACCGATGATCTATTTCGACGACGTGCCGGAGTTTGTTTCAGCGGCACGCGCCTGCGGCCTGCCGGCGGAGCAGTTCGTCGATGCGGCCACGCTCAGGCGCGATCTCGAGCGATTCGGGGTGCTGTAGGCGCTGTACTCGGTTCGTGAGTGAGCCGTAGCCGATGCCGCGTGCCCAGACTGTTTGAGGAACTGGTGATTGCGCATGGTGACGGACGTTATACCAAGCTGCTGGCGCAAATCGCCAAGACGGATGTGCTGGTGCTCGATGATTGGGGGCTGGCAGTGTTGGCTGACACGGCGCGGCGCGACTTGCTGGAAATCTTCGATGACCGGCACGGGCATCGGTCAACGATCATCACCAGCCAGTTGCCGCTTGAACATTGGCATAACGCCATCGGCGATTCAACAATGGCAGATGCAATTCTGGGTCGTCTGGTGCATGACGCTTACCAACTTACCCTGACCGGCGAGTCGATCCGAAAGCCTAAAAACAGTTTGACCAAACCTCAGGATTAGGAGTAAAAAATAATCCCCGCGTCGCTACGCGCCGACTGTCCACTTTACCGTGGACTGAGTGTCCAGTTTGCGTGGAATACGCAAGACTAAGTTAAACCGACGATGAACAAACTTAAAACCAAGCAAAATGCTGCTCTAATCGCGAATGACTGGGGTTCACGCAACCACGTTCATACGCTCGTGCTGATGGCGGCGACCGTCATCGGAATTTATTTCTGTTACCGACTGGCAGCACCATTCTTTCCAGCGATCGTCTGGGCCTTGGCGCTAGCAGTCTTGTTCGCTCCACTCCATCGCTGGCTTGAGTCGAAAGTAAAATACCCCAGCTTAGCCGCCACGATCTGCGTTCTGGTGGCCGCTCTGATCGTGGTTGTGCCGGCGATGTTCGTGGCGGAGCGGATAATTGGCGAAGCCGCCAGTGGCGCGGAAACCATCAAGATTATGGTCGAGTCTGGAGAATGGCGCCGTTCCCTTGATGCCCACCCGCTCATTGCGCCTGTCGGCCATTGGATCGAGCGGCAGTTCGATCTGCCGGGAATGGTCAATGCAGCTACCTCATGGCTGACTAGCACCGCCGCTTCTTTCGTTCAGGGATCCGTGCTGCAGTTGATTGGCATTGTCCTGACCTTTTACATATTTTTCTATTTCCTGCGCGACCGGGGCGCGGCGCTCGAGTGGCTTCGGTCCCTATCGCCACTCTCGGAAACGGACATGAACCGAATGTTTGACGATGTCAGTGATACCGTTCATGCGACCCTCTACGGTACGCTTGCCGTCGCCATTGTGCAGGGTACCCTGGGCGGACTGATGTTTTGGTGGCTGGG
>DAIRFM010000040.1:0-4903 GCA_036795025.1 Burkholderiales bacterium
GCTGGGTGCTGATGGCGATGATCAACGTGTTCCTGCTGGTGTGCGGATTCTTCATCCCGCCGGCGGCGGTGATCCTGATGACGGCGCCGATCCTGTATCCGATCATTAAGGCCGCCGGCTTCGATCCGGTCTGGTTCGGCGTGATCCTCACCATCAACATGGAGATCGGCCTGATCCATCCGCCGGTGGGCTTGAACATCTACATCGTCAGCTCGATCGCGCCCGACGTGCCGGTCACGCGCATCATGTGGGGCACCATGCCTTACGTGCTGTGCATGATGCTGGCGATCGTGATCCTGTGCGTGTTTCCGGAAATCGCGACCTGGCTGCCCGACCACATGATGGGCGGCGCGCACTGACGCCGCTAGGGCCGGGGCCGGGCCCGCAATTCTCCCTTACACCTTTGCCGAAAGTCTGACTCCATGCCCGGTCCTTTATCCCATATCCGCGTGCTCGATCTTTCCCGCGTGCTCGCCGGCCCCTGGGCCGGCCAGAACCTGGCCGACCTCGGCGCCGAAGTGATCAAGGTCGAGCGCCCCAAGTTCGGCGACGACTCGCGCACCTACGGCCCGCCCTGGGTGAAGGACCGGGAAGGCCGCGACACCAAGGACTCGGCCTACTTCACCTCCGCCAACCGCGGCAAGAAATCGATCACGCTCAACATCTCCAAACCCGAGGGCCAGAAACTGGTGCGCGAACTGGCGCGCGTCTCCGACGTCCTGATCGAGAACTACAAGTTCGGCGACCTGGCGCGCTACGGCCTCTCCTACAACGACCTGAAACAGATCAATCCGCGCCTGATCTACTGCTCGGTCACCGGCTTCGGTCAGACCGGCCCCTACCGGGAACATCCCGGCTACGACTTCATGATCCAGGGCATGGGCGGGATGATGAGCGTTACCGGCGAACCCGATGGCGCGCCGGGAGGAGGCCCGCAGCGGGCCGGCGTCCCGGTGGCCGACATCATCACCGGCATGTACGCCACCATCGCCATCTGCGCGGCGATCGCCCACCGCGCCGAGACCGGCATCGGCCAGCACCTCGATCTCGCGCTGCTCGATTCGCAGATTGCGCTGCTCGCCTATCAGAACACCAACTACTTCGCCACCGGCATACCGCCCAAGCGCATCGGCAACCTGCACCCGAACATCGTGCCCTACCAGCCGTTCAAGACCGCCGACGGCGACGTGATCCTTGCCTGCGGCAACGACAACCTGTTCCGCAAGTTCTGTGAAGCAGCCGGTTGCACGGAACTCGCCGGCGATCCGCGCTTCGCCGGCAACGGCAAGCGCGTGGAAAACCGCGCCGAGCTCACGCGGATTTTGCAGGCGGTGTTCGCCCAGCGCAGCACACGCGCATGGGTGGAACTCCTCGAGGCCGCCGGCGTGCCCAACGGCCCGATCAACGATGTGGCGCAGGTGTTCGAGGAACCGCAGGTGAAGGCGCGCGGCATCAAGGTCGAGCTCGACCATCCGGTCGCGGGCAGGCTGCCGACGGTCGCAAGCCCGATGCGCTTCTCCGCCACGCCGGTGGAGTACAAGCTCGCCCCGCCGGTGCTCGGCCAGCACACCGAGGAAATCCTGCGCGGCCTGCTGCAGAAGACCGACGTGGAGATTGCCAAGCTGAAAGCCGACGGCACGGTTTGATTGATTGCCGGCGTGCAGGGCGTTCCTTGTGTGCGCCAGCGCACGGTGTAAACCTGCGTAAAGTGCAAACATGGGGTCCCTACCTACAAAGGGCCTGACCATGAACCGCACCAACGCCATTCGAAATCTATTGCTGTCGCTATTGCTGGCCGCCAGTGCCTTTGCGGCGCCGGCCTATGCGCAAGTCAGCGTCAACATCAACGTCGGGCCACCCGCGCCGCAGTATGAAGTCGTGCCGACCATGCAGCCAGGCTATGTCTGGGCGCCGGGATACTGGGGCTGGAACGGCGACCGCCACGTCTGGATTCGCGGACGCTCCATCGTTCAACGTGAAGGCTATAACTGGGCGCCGGACCGCTGGGACCAGCGCAACAATTCCTACTATCGCACAGCGGGCCACTGGGAACAGGACAAGGGCTACAAACCCGTCAAAATGAAAAAGGAAAAGAAGGAAAAGAAACAAAAGGGCCATGACAATAACGGCAAGCATGGCAGGGGCGACTAGCACGAGGGCTGAGGTCTTGTTGGCTCGGCCATCGATGCCCGTCCACAGTCTGGACGGGCATTTTCTCCGGTACGCGGGGTAGTACGTCTTAAATTCGTTTCACCACAGACATTTATCCGTTTTCATCGGCCGATAAGGCGGCATGGGGATGCCGCCCTGCAAGGCGTATTGCGGCTTGCGCCCGGCGCAGGCTACGCGCCATGATTCGCGCCAAAGAGCAATTCCGCGACTTCGACGAAACCATCGCCGCTGCGCCGGTTGGTTACGTAGGCCGGCGCGTCGGTCAGACGCGCGCCGAAATCGGCCACATTGGCCACGCCGACCGAATTGGAAAAGAACCTGAACATGGGCGCGTCATTGGGCGAGTCGCCGACAAACAGGTACCTGGCCTGGTCGCGCGCCAGATCGACGCCGTAGCGTTCCTGCATCAGCGTGCGCGTCATGCCCAGCTTGTCGTAGTCGCCGAACCAGCCGTTGACGTGGATGGAGCTGATCTTCGCCGTCATGCCGGCCGCGCGCATCAGCGCGACGATCCGGTCCACGTCGGCAAAGGGCAGGCGCGGCACGTCCTCGCAGTAGTCGATCGCCAGGTCGGCCTCGCGGTAGAGCTGGTCTGAGGCGAGCGCGCAGCCCGGCACTTCGCGCAGGATGCGTTCGCGCACGGCGGCCATTTTTTCGCGGTTCGCGGCGCGCGCCGCCGCGTCGAGCAGGAAGCGCTGCACCAGCTTCTTCCGCGCGCCGTCGTAATAGAAATAGAAAGCGCCGTTCTCGCCCACCACCGCGTCCACCGGCCACATGCGCGCGATATGGTCGCACCAGCCGGCGGGCCGGCCGGTGATCGGGATCACCAGCTTTCCGCCGGAGCGCAGCCGCTCCAGCGCGGCATAGGCGCGCGCGGTGAGCTTGCCCTCGCTGGTGAGCGTGTCGTCGATGTCGCAGAACACGCCGCGGATGTCTTTCACGACCGCGGCGGGGATGGCGGCGAACGGCTTCACCGCTCGCCCGCCAGGTAGCGGGCGACGCGCCGGCGCTGCGCCTCGCTCATATGCAGGCCGCACTTGGTGCGCCGCCACAGCACGTCTTCGGCTGAGCGTGCCCATTCGTGCTCGATCAGATAGGCAAGCTCGCGCTCGTATAGCCCGCCGCCGAAGTTCTCGCCCAGGTCGGCCTCGGTTTTCGCGTTATCGAGAATCTTCTCGCCTAGCGTCCCGTGGCGGCGCAGCAGGCGCGCCAGCCAATGCGGATCGAGGCCTGAATGGCGCGAGCGGAACTCGCCCAGCACGCTATGAAAATCGCGCCCGCCGAAATCGCCGCCCGGCAGCGCCTCGGCATGGGTCCAGCGCCGGTGCGCCGGGATCCAGCGCGCGAGTTTGTCCATCACATGCTCGGCCAGCTTGCGGTAGGTGGTGATCTTGCCGCCGAAAACGGATAACAGCGGCGGGCCCTGCTCGTCGAGCAGCAGCACGTAGTCGCGGGTGATGGCCGACGGGTCTTCCTTGCCGTCGTCGTACAGCGGACGCACGCCGCTGTAGCTCCACGCCACCTGATCGGTGGTGACCGCTCGCGCGCTGTAGCGGCTTGCCGCGGCGCACAGGTAGGCGACCTCCTCGGGCGAGATCGCCGGCTGGATGTCCTCGCCCGTGACCGGCACGTCGGTGGTGCCGATGAGCGTGAACTCGCGCTCGTAGGGAATCATGAAAATCACCCGCCGGTCCGGATTCTGCAGGATGTAGGCGTAGCGCTTGTCGTGGATGCGCGGCACCACGATGTGGCTGCCCTTCACCAGGCGCACCCGGCCGGGCGAGTCGATTTTCAGTTCGTGATCGAGCAGGCTTTTCACCCAGGGGCCGGCGGCATTCACCAGGATGCGCGAGCGCACTTCGCTTTCCTTGCCGCTCGCCTGCTCTCGCAGCGTCACGCGCCACGCATCGCCCTCGCGCCGCGCACCGGTGCAGCGCGTGCGCGCGAGCACGGTCGCGCCATGCGCGCGCGCCGAAGACAAGGTCAGCACCACCAGGCGCGCGTCGTCCACCCAGGCGTCGTAGTAGGCGAAGCCGCGGGTGAACGCGGGCTTCAGGCCCGCGCCGTAGCCCCCTGGCGCGAACTTGACGCCGCGCGACTTGGGCAGGCTGGTGCGGCCGCCGCCAAGCGCAAACGCGCGGGTCCCCAGATTGTCATAGAGGAACAAGCCGGCGCGGATCATCCACGCCGGGCGCAGATGCTTTTCGTGCGGCAGCACGAATTCCAGCGGCCAGATGATGTGCGGCGCGATGCGCAGCATCACCTCGCGCTCGGCCAGGGACTCGGCCACCAGGCGGAACTCGTAGTACTCGAGGTAGCGCAGCCCGCCGTGGATCAGCTTGGTGCTGGCCGAGGAGGTCGCCGAGGCGAAATCGTTCTGCTCGGCGAGCAGCACCTTGAGCCCGCGGCCGGCGGCGTCGCGCGCGACGCCCGCGCCGTTGATGCCGCCGCCGATGATGGCGATGTCGTAGAGTTCCATTGAGCGAGGTGTGCAAGCGCCGCGTTCGCCTCGAATGCGGCGCTAACGGCATAGCGCCGAATTATAGCAGTGCCATGCACCCGGCCCCGCGCCAGGACTGGCGGCAAACAGGACAGCCAACGGGCCAGGGCCTGTTTACATTCAGCACATGAGCGCGACGGGGGCGGCGTGATTCCGCCCAATGCGACGCTGGTGTTCGAGGCGGAGTTGCTCGGTATCGGCTGAGGGCCCGGACGAAGCCGCGCGGGGGCG
>DAIRFM010000040.1:5003-9267 GCA_036795025.1 Burkholderiales bacterium
CGAGGCGGAGTTGCTCGGTATCGGCTGAGGGCCCGGACGAAGCCGCGCGGGGGCGCGCGAGCCCGCCTCAGTCGTCCCACGGGGACTCGTTTCAGTCGTCCCACGGGGACTCGTTTCAGTCGTAATGCACCGCCAGCCACACCGTGGGCGTGGCGGTAGATTCGACCCGGTGCCGGCGGTGCGGCGCAATGTCGACGAAATCCCCCGCCTGCAACCGGCGCGGCTCCTGCTCGTCCTCGAACGCGAGCCCCGCCTCGCCCTGCAGCACCAGCACCCACTCCCCCTGCGGCTGGTCGTACCAGAACCCCGGCGGACTCGTCTGCCCGGTGGAAACGATGCGCTCGATCCTCAGGCCCGGGCGCGACAGCAGCTCGACGAACTGCTCCGCGCCCGCCCCCGGGGGCAGATCGGCGAACAGGTTAGGCATTTTTCGCGCGCGGCTTCTCTGCTTCGACTAGCGAGGGCGTGACCCGCGCGCGGGCCAGATACTCGCGCAGGTTCTTGACCGCCGAGCGGTCAAGCGTGGCGCCCTGATGCGGGCGGTGCAGGACGTCCTCATAGCCGTTCAACTTCACGCGCAGGCGCGCGCCCGAGAGCGGTTCGATCTCGGCCCCGAGATGATGCAGGAGCGACTCCGCCTCCCGCCAGTGGATGTTGGCGCTGATCGGATCGCGGAAGATGGACTGGATCAGGTGTTCGTGCTTGTGGCTCATGGCGGGCGCCCTCGTGCAACAATCGGCCTGCGGCCATGATAGCCGAGCTTGCGCCAGCGCGTTCGCCGCAATGCCGCCGCCCGGGCGTCCGAGTCGCGCTCAGCTGCCGCCGAACCAGTTGTATCCCTGGTCTTCCCAGTAGCCGCCGGGGTAGCTGTTGGTGACGAAAATCGCCTGGATGTGCTTCGGATTCTTGTAGCCGAGCTTGGTCGGCATGCGCAGCTTCATCGGAAAGCCGTAGCGCGGCGGCAGCGGCTGGCCATCGTAGCTCAGGGTCAGCAGCGTCTGCGGGTGCAGCGCGGTGGGCATGTCGATGCTGGTGTAATAGTCGTCGGCGCACTTGAAGCCGATGTACTTGGCACTCGTGTCCGCGCCGACGCGGGAGAGGAAGCCGGCAAAGGGCACGCCGCCCCATTTGCCGATGGCGCTCCAGCCCTCGACGCAGATGAGGCGCGTGACCTGGTCGGTCTGCGGCAGCGCCTGCAGTTCGGGGAGCGTCCAGGCGTGCTTGTCGGCCACCAGGCCGCCGACCTCGAGCCGGAAGCTGCCCGCATCGACCTGCCGCACCTCGTCCTCGCCGTAGTAGGCATTGAACGGGAACGGCCGCGTGATCATCGATTCGGGATAGGTCGGTGCCAGCTGGTTGGGATCGAACAGCCAGCCCTGCACCTTGTCGTTGAAGCGCGACACCTTCATCAGCGCATTCTCGACGCTGTCCTCGTCGACGATCGCGCAGCCGGTCAGCAGCGACAGGCCGCCGAGCGTGAGCGATCGCCGCAGGAACAGGCGACGCGATGGCTGCCCGAGGCGGCGCAGCGCTTCCTTCACCACGGCGTCGCCGTCGAGCGCGAGCACCCTGGGGGATTTCTTGATCGTCATGGCAACTCCTTGGAGGCTGTTTCAGAATCGCTGAAACAACCTCTGAATCAGGCGAGCATGAGGGGCCAAGGAAGGGGCGGGACCCTTCCGTTCCCACCTTGGTCCCTCATTTTGTAACCGCTCCTTAGCGGCCGCGGATCATGGCCAACAGCCTACGCGGCACCAGCGCCGCCAGCGCCAGGTGCACCGCCAGGAAAGCGACCAGCGCCGCCATGGCGAAGAAATGCACGCGGCGCGCGGTCTCGTAGCCGCCGAGCAGCTCGCGCAGCAGCGGAAACTGCACCGACTTCCACAGCACCAGGCCCGACAGCACCAGCAGCACTGCGTCGACCATCACGAACAAATAGGCCGCGCGCTGCGCTGCGTTGTACTGGCGCGGATCCGCATGCGACAGCCGGCCGCGCAATGCAGCGCGCAGGTCGGCGACGATGGCGCGCGGCGACAGCGGGAAGAACTTGCGCACGAGCCGCCCGGTGCCGGCGTTGCACAACAGGTACACCAGGCCGTTGGCGGCGAGCAGCCACATCGCCGCGAAGTGCCACTGAATCGCGCCGCCGAGCCAGCCGCCGAGCGTGATGCCCTTGGCGAACTTGAAGTCGAACAAGGGCGACGCATTGTAGATGCGCCAGCCGCTCGTCGCGAGGATCACCACCGCGAGCGCATTGAGCCAGTGCGTCGCGCGCAGCCAGACTGGATGGATGGGCCGGATGGCGTCAGTCATGGGAACCCCTTTAATCAGAGCTCAAGATCGTGCGCTAGCGTAGCACCCCCGTTTTCACCGCGCATCACTTTCGACGCGAGGCCGCTCCCAGCGAGCGCCAGGTAGAGCGCGGCCGCCTTCGGCCCGCTGCGGGCGTCGCAGTGCCGCGGGCGATGAAGGGGCTTGCCCCGACGCCCAGGCGGCTGCTTCCCATGCCCGGGAACTCCTCGCCGTTACGGGTTAAACTTGCGCCGTCGAATCATCGGAACCCGTTATGGGCTGGCGCATCACCTCGCTGCTTCTAAACCTCGCCCATGCGCTCGATCATGTGATGCTGCTCGTGTTCGCGACGGCAGTGGCGGCCATCGCGCGCGAATTCGGTGTCGGGCGCTGGGAAGATCTGATGCCCTACACCACCGGCGCCTTTGTGATGTTCGGCATCGGCTCGTTCCCTTCGGGGCGGTTGGGGGATCTCTGGGGCCGCCGCGCGATGATGCTCGTTTATTTTTTCGGCATCGGCGGCTCGGCTCTGCTGATTGCCCTCACCCAGAACGTTTGGCAGCTGGCCCTGGCGCTGGGTGTGATGGGCGCCTTTGCATCGATCTACCACCCGGTGGGTATCCCGATGTTGCTGCGGCATACGAGCAAGCCGGGCATCACCATAGGCATCAACGGCATGGCAGGCAATCTGGGCATTGCTGCGGCCGCCATATCGACGGGTTTTTTCATCCAGTACGCCGACTGGCGCACGGCCTTCATCGTCCCGGGTGTCATATCGATTGCCTGCGGCCTGCTGTTCATGAAGTTCGCGCCGGTCGAGGACGGCGCGCCGGCGAAACGAAGCGTCAGGCAGATCGAGCTCCCTCCGGCCACCCGAAACAAGGTGTTCCTGGTGATGACCATGCTCGCCATCACCAGCAGCATCCTGTTCAACTTCACCACCAACGGCAACGGCGAGCTGCTCAAAGCCCGGTTGCCGATTCTGGTGGAACAGCCGGCCCTGCTCGGGATGCTGCTCGCGGTCGTCTACGGGCTCTCGTCGCTATCCCAGCTGGCGGTGGGGCGCCTGATCGATCGCTTTCCGATTCGCAACGTGATGCTCGGCATCATCGCCTGTCAGGGCCCGATCTTCCTGCTGGCCGCTTTCAGCCAGGGCTGGACGCTGTATCTGGCGATGATCATCTTCATGGTGCTGGTTTTCGGCTCGATCCCGTTCACCGACGCGATCATTGCGCGCTTCGTCGATGACAGCATTCGCTCCCGCGTAAGCGGGATGCGTCTGGCTGTTTCCTTTGGCGTGAGCTCGATGGCGGTCTGGGCTCTCGGGCCGGTGGTCAAGGCGGCCGGCTTCGGCTTTGCCCTGCTGGCGCTGGCAGCCGTGGCCGTCTGCTCGCTGCTGATTACCTGGCAATTGCCCGACGAGCAAAGCATCCGCAGCGCTTCCGCGGCGCACAGCCCGCAAACTGCCTGAACCCCGGATCGCCCGATCCGCGCCGCTTCGACGCTTGCCGGCAACTGGCCGGTACCCGATACGGCGTCCCGCCGTAAATTCCGCGCCGCACCCGCTAGTGAGGCAAAACTGATATTTATCAATACGCCCGCCCCGAAGCCGGATCAAGGTTCGAACAAGGGAGAAGGAGGATTCGTATTGTGTTCAGCGTTCCTGCGGAAATACTCCGGAAGACGACCAAGTGTCGACACAACTTTTCATGCTTGCAGACCGGCCAGTGCGGCGACAGCCCGATGTGCGATGTAGAGGCGGCGCACGGCGAGAATGTGCTCTGCGTCCGTGCCGCGGACTGGCCCGATTGCCCATACCACCTGGATTTCGGCGGGGCCATGTTCTGCGTCTGCCCGGTCCGCTGTGCGATCCATCAGCAACTAAGGCCCTGACCGCTGCGACCAAGGGTTTATGAGTTTGGATTCTTAACCCGTAACTGGTTACTGCGACTAGTTACTGCGCGCACGTTCC
>DAIRFM010000275.1:0-3321 GCA_036795025.1 Burkholderiales bacterium
ACAGCACCGCCTTGCCCAGCTTCAGGCTGTCGTTGATCTGCGCCGTCAGGCTCAGATCCGCGAGCGTCATCGCCAGATAGCGGTCCTTCAGGTCGAGGTTGACCCCGCCGATCAGGTCGGCATCGTTTTCGCGCTTGGCCAGCCATTTCGCCGCGGTGCTGCTCGCGCCGCGCTCGGACAGCGCGAATACCGAGGAGCCGCGCGCATGCGGTTTGATGAAGGCGTCGGCGTGCACCGATACGAACAGGTCGGCCTGCACCCTGCGGGCCTTTTGCACGCGCATCTGCAGCGGAATGAAATAATCGCCGTCGCGGGTGAGCACCGCGCGCATATTGGGCTCGGTGTCAATGATGGACTTCAGTTTCCTCGCGATGGTGAGGGTCACGTTCTTCTCGCGGCTGCCTCCCCGGCCTTTGGCGCCCGGGTCCTCGCCGCCGTGCCCGGCGTCGACGACGACGGTCACCATGCGCGCCACCACCGGCTTGCCTTTGGGGGTCGCTTCCGCTTTGGGGGCAGGCTCGCCTCGCGCGGCGAGTTTCGGCTGTTCCTGCGCGGCGCTCGGCGCGGGCTCGGTTCTTTGCCCCTCCGGCTCGGCCGTCACTTCAGGCTTCTGCAACAGCGCCATGAGCGGATCGGTAGGCACCAGCGGGTAGACGTCGAGCACCAGGCGGTGTCCGTACTCGCCTACCGGTTTGAGCATGAAAATCTGCGGCTTCACCTCGGCCTTGAGGTCGAGCACCAGGCGCACCACGCCCGGCTTGTAGCGGCCGGCGCGCATCTGGCCGATGTAGGGATCGTTCGGCAGGACTTTGCCGGCAATCTCCTGCTGCACGCTCGCAATGTCGACGTCTTCCAGGTCGAGCACCAGGCGCTCGGGATTTTTCACCAGCAGCAATTCATGCCGGATGGGCTTGTCGGCCTCGATGGTGATGCGGGTGTATTCCTGGGCCGGCCAGATGCGCACCGCGCTGACGCGATCTGCGGCGGCGGCGCTGCCCACAACCGCCGCCAGTGCAAGCGCAAGCAGAGCGAGCTTGCGCCAGCACTGCCTAAAGCGTGCCGCGCCGCGCGCAGCCGGAGAATTCAGAGCGGCATTTGCATCAGTCGGTGTAAACATGCTTTGCCACTTTCGGTTCCGGCACGTACGCTTAGGTCACGCCCGTCGCCGGCGAACTCGAGCGCGATGTCGAGATCGGCGGCAGGCAGCAGCCCGGCCGCCTTTTCCGGCCATTCGACCAAGCAGACCGAGGCGTCGTTGAAGTATTCGTTGAAGCCCGCATCGCGCCATTCCTTTGGGTCTTTGAATCGATAAAAATCAAAGTGGTATAAGTTTAACCTAGAAACGGTGTAAAGTTCAACCAGGGTATAAGTCGGGCTTTTTACCCGGCCCTGATAGCCAAGGCCGCGCAGCAGGCCGCGCGCGAGCGTGGTCTTGCCGCTCCCGAGGTCGCCATGCAAGTAGAGCGCGAGGCCCGGTTCGATCACGCGCGCCAGGCGCGCGCCCAGCGCGCGCGTCGCGGCCTCGTCGGGCAAATGCATTTTAAGCATGCTGTGGTTATGATTAGGCATGTCCGAAGTGGCCGCGAATTACGATTACGCCCGGCTCGCCCGCGCCATCAAAACGTGGGGGAGCGAACTCGGTTTCCAGGCGGTGGGCATTGCAGACACCGATCTCGGAGCCGCGGAAGGCCGCCTCGCCGAATGGCTCGCTGCCGGATTTCACGGCGAAATGGATTATATGGCAAGGCACGGTTCAACACGCGCGCGCCCGGAGGTGCTCCGACCCGGCACGCTGCGCGTGATCAGCGCGCGCATGAACTACAGACCGCAGGCCGCCGAGGCTTGGTCGGTGATCGGCGCGCCGGACAAGGCCTACATCGCGCGCTACGCCACCGGGCGCGATTACCATAAGGTGCTGCGCCGCCGGCTGCAACAGCTTGCCTGGCGCATAGAGCGTGAAATCGGCGCCTTCGGTCACCGCGTCTATACCGACTCGGCGCCGGTGATGGAGGTGGAGCTGGCGGCAAAGAGCGGCCTCGGATGGCGCGGCAAGCACACGCTGCTGCTCTCACGCGATGCCGGCTCGTATTTTTTTCTGGGCGAAATCTACACCGACCTGCCGCTGCCGGCCGACGCGCCGGTCGCAGATCATTGCGGTAGCTGCAGCAAGTGCCTGGACATCTGCCCCACCCGCGCCATCGTCGAGCCTTACCGGGTCGACGCGAGGCGCTGCATTTCCTATCTCACCATCGAGCTGAAAGGCGCTATCCCCCTGGAGCTGCGCGCGCTGATCGGCAATCGCGTCTACGGCTGCGACGACTGCCAACTCGCCTGTCCCTGGAACCGCTACGCCGAAGTGAGCGCCGAGCCGGATTTCCGCGTGCGCCATGGCTTGGACGATGCGCAACTGGTGGACCTGTTCGCATGGAGCGAGAGCCGGTTCCACGAGCGCATGGCCGGCAGCGCCATCCACCGTATCGGTTTCGAGCGCTGGTCGCGCAACCTCGCCGTGGGTCTGGGCAATGCGCCGCGCAGCGAGGCCGTGGCCGGGGCATTGAGGTCCCGCGCCGGCGATGCGTCGGCCCTGGTGCGTGAGCACGTCGCCTGGGCCTTGCAGCGCCACAGCGCATAACGCCCGGGATCAACGCCCTGCGATGCGCCTGCACCAGCTCAAGCTCGATTTCATTCCAGAACAGGACCGCCTGCTGCTGCGCGTCAGCACGGACAACCAGCTCGAGGTGCGCCTGTGGCTGACGCGGCGCGCGCTGCGGCTGTTGTGGCCGCTGCTGGTGCAGATGGTGCGCTCCTCGCCCGAAGTCGCGCTGCAGAGCAACCCGGAGGCGCGCGACGCCCTGGTCGGCATGCAGCACGAGCAGGCGCTAAGCCGTGCCAATTTCGCCCAACCCTTCGAAGAGCTGCCGCGCGAGATGCCGCTCGGCGCCGAGCCGATCCTGGTGGCGCGCATCCAGACCGACAAGGACGGCGAGGGTAACCAGGTGCTGGGACTGCTGCCGCAGCAGGGCCAGGGCATACGCCTGACCCTGGACAACACCCTGCTGCACTCCTTGTGCAAGCTGCTGCAGACCGCCGTGGCCAAGTCCGACTGGGATATCGTGCTGGAATTGCCGGCGCTGCAGACTCAGTCGGATGTCGATGGCGCGGCCGCGCCGAAAACGGTGAACTAGGAAGGGTCTGATTGCGTCACGGACTTAATCAGGGCTTGTCTAAGAACCTGTTGCAAAATGAATTTTGCAACGGGCCGATCTAGGGGAGCATGAGGGGAGACGCCCCGAAGGTCTCGATCCCCCTTGAGGGGAAAGT
>DAIRFM010000276.1:0-3318 GCA_036795025.1 Burkholderiales bacterium
CGCGGCGGAACCGTGGCCGGCGCCAGCAACAAGTTCCGGCGGCTGGGGAAAGCGGACCTAAAGGTTGGGCAGGAAGGTGGCAAGCCCTGGAAATACCGCGAGCGCGACGACCACCGCCAGCAACACGATCCAGTAGGGGATCGACCCGGCGAAGATCTCGGCGAGAGTTACGTTTTTGTCGGGAACCGCGGCTTTGACCGTGAAGACCAAGATGCCGAAGGGCGGCGTGAGCAGTCCGGTTTCGATAGCCAGAATGCCCATGATGGCAAACGCGATCGGATCGAAGCCGAGTTGGGTCGCGATCGGCGCGAAGATCGGCACAGTCAGCAGAATGATGGAGATGGAATCGATCAAGCAGCCGAGCACGAACCAGATCGCCACCATGACGATCAGAATGCCCCAAGGGCCGGCGCCGGTACTCAGCAGGAACACTTTGGCGGTCTCGGTAAAACCGCTCATGGACAAGACGCGCGAATAGAGTTGCGCGCAAAACAGCAGCAGCAACAGCGGGCCGCAGGTGCGGCCGACGTCGAGCACCACATGCCAGACTTCCCGCGGCTTGATCCCCTTGATCACGGCCAGGATGAGCGAGCCGACCGCGCCGACGCTGGCGCCCTCGGTCGGCGTGCACACGCCGAGCCAGATGGCTCCAAGCGTGCCGAGGATCAGCGCGACGACAAGCAAGGTGCTGGCAATGATGTCGCCGATCGGTTCTTCTTCGACCGGCGGCGCGGCGGGCGTACTGGCGACGTCCGCGCCGGCCGCCGCGGCGACAATACGGGGCGTTCCGCCGACCAGCTCGGGCTTTAGAATGGCCGCGACCACCACGTAAGCGATCATCCCGCCCGCGGCGAGGAAACCGGGAATAATGCCGGCCAGGAACACCTTGCCGATCGACAGCTCGGTCAGCACGCACCAAACGATCATCAGCACCGACGGCGGGATCAGCATGCCGAGGCAGGCGCTGCCGGCCACGCAGCCGAGCGCGAAATCGCGCCGATAGCCGTAGCGCATCATCTCGGGATAGGCGATGCGCGAGAACGCGGCGGCGGCGGCGATGCTCACGCCGGTGACGAAGCCGAACAAGGCATTGGCCACGATGGTGGCGGCCGCGAGCCGTCCCGGCAGCCATTTGCTGGCGCGATTGCCGAGCGCATAGAGATCGCGCGCGGCGCCGCATTTGGCGAGGAAGTCGCCCATCAGCATGAACAGCGGAATGACGGCGAACACGTAGTCGCGCAGCGCTTCGTAAGCGGTGCTTGCGATGAAATTACGCACCACCTCGATGTCGCCCGTCATCAGATAGATGCCGAGCGCCGCGGTGATGCCGAGCGAAATGGCGATATGCACGCCGGCAAACACCAGCCCGAGCAGCACAACCACAATGACGATCATGTCGAGATGGCCGAGCATGATGCGTCCTCAGATTTGCGCCGGCGCGGACGACGGTTCGTCCGCCGCCCGGCCGGTTACCAGCGCGCGTGCGGCGTGCATCCCGTGGAATACATAAGAGACGACAACAAGAAAGGCGCCGGCCAGGATGACGATGCGCGCCGGCAAGGCCGGCACGCGCAGCGCGCCTTCACCTTCGTATTCGCCGCTCGACCAGGCATGCAGCGTCGGCTCGTAGCTGCCCCACACAATGAGGCCGAAGAAAAGAATGCCGAGCACGGCCGACAACAATTGCGCGGCGGCGCGTCCGCGTACACCGAACATGGAGGAGAACACGTCAGTATAAATCATGCTGCCGCTCTGCACCGCATAGCCGGCGAGCAGGAAACAGATGATGACGATCGACATCGACACCATCTCGGGCGTGCCTTTGACCGGCGAATTGAAGATGGCGCGTCCGAATACGTCGGCGCAGACGAGAAAGCCGAGCAGGAAAATGATCACGGCCGCGGCCGCGAGCAATACGCGCACGATCCTGGCATTCAGGTCTTCAAGCACTTGCCCGCCCCCCGAGGTCAACAGCGTACGGCCGACTGCGGCCGTCCGCTGCCGTCTTTCGAATGCTACTTGATCTTATAACGGACCGGCCATTTGTGGCCGTTGTCCTCGGCGGCCTGCAATGTCGCTTCCAGCACCTGCGTGCCGGGCAGGCCCATGGCGTCGAGCTCCTTGGCTTTCTGCGCTGGCCAGCCGGCGAGCGAGTTCGCCCAGTCCTGGCGGACTTTCTCCGGCAGTGTGCGCACGCTGACGCCGTGAGCTTTCAACTCGGCAATCTGCTTGGGGTAGTTCTCCTTGTTCACCGTGCCGGTCTTGGCCTCATATTCTTTGGCGACTTGCAGGATGATGTCCTGCACTTCCTTCGGCAGCTTGGCCCAACGCGCCGAATTGATGGTGAGGCCGTGCCAGGTGATCGCGCCGAAGCCGATCTCGGTGTAAAACTTGCCGACTTCATAGAGCTTGAAGTTGGTCCAGCCCGACGGGAACATGATCCAGCCGTTGTAAACGCCGGTCTGCATCGAGGTGTAGGCGTCGGGCAGCGACGATTGCACCGGCGTGACGCCGGCGAATTCCAGCCATTTGAGATTGAGGCCGGCGCCGGCGATCTTCTGGCCTCTGAGGTCGCTGACGTTGTTCCATTCGAAACTGGTGCCGAGGTTGTAGCCGTTGTCGGCGATCAGCGCGATCAGCTTCTGCTTAAACTTGTCCTCGAACACCTTCGTCAGGTACGGCACCTTCTCGTACACGGTGCGGGCGATCTTCAGGCTCAATACCGGATCCATGGTGCCGAACGGCAGCATCACCTGGAACGAATGCAGCGGCAGGTTCGACGGTTCGAAGCCGAAGTTATAACCGCCGATGTCGATGATGCCGGACTGCACGCCTTCGAGCACGTCGGCGACTTTGACCATCGAGCCGCCGTAGCCCTCGACGAATTCCATCTTGTATTTGGTCTTTTCCGCCACCCGCTTGGTGATTTCGGGCACGAAGAAGTCCCGCATCAGCGCGACGTAAGTGTTCGCCGGCGGATGACCCGAGGCGATGCGCAGACGGATAACGTCCTGCGCCATGGCCGACGTGCCCACACCGGCTAACACGGTGAATGCGAGAACTTTCAAGAACATACGGATTGTCTTTGTCATGGTGAAACCCCCCGAACCGCCGACCGGCGTTATTCTCGTTGCGCGCATGACCTTCCGTCGCCTCGGCATTAGGTGTCAACCCTCCCATCCAGCCGATTTCCGCGTTGCCAGTGGACCTTCGTTGCGCAGCCGGGCTACACACGGCAATCCGAATCCCGGCCTTGAGTCTGCATGGATCTCGATACCTACGTCCCACCGGTCATCGCCTTCGTGCGCGACAACGCGG
>DAIRFM010000277.1:0-3316 GCA_036795025.1 Burkholderiales bacterium
AAACGGGGTGTTGGCCAATCGGCCCCAAGCCACCGCGCCCGTCCTCGACTCTACTTTCGAGGATCGTGGCGTGATGCACGAGGCGGTCGATGGCGGCAAGGGTCATGGCTTGATCTGGAAAAATCTTGCCCCATGCGCCGAAGGGCTGATTGGCGGTAATGAGCATCGATCGTCGTTCGTATCGCGCGCTGATCAGTTCGAACAGTACGCTCGTCTCCGCCTGATCCTTGGTGACGTAGGCGAGGTCGTCGAGGATCAGCAGATGATATTTGTCGAGCTTGGCGATCGCCGTTTCGAGCACGAGATCGCGGCGCGCGATCTGGAGCTTCTGCACGAGATCGGTTGTTCTCGTGAACAACACGCGCCAGCCCTTTTCGATCAGGGCGAGTCCAAGCGCCGCCGCCAGGTGGGATTTTCCGCCGCCGGGCGGGCCAAAGCACAAGAGATTGGCGCCCTTTTCGAGCCAGGCGTCGCCGGCGGCTAGCGCCTGCACTTGGGCCTTGGAGATCATCGGCACGGCAGCGAAGTCGAACGCGTCGAGGGTCTTTCCCGGCGGCAACCTCGCTTCCTCAAGATGACGTTCGAAGCGCCGCCGGCTTCGCTCCACCATCTCCTGTTCGGCGAGCGCGGCCAGGAACCGGGCGGCGGGCCAGCCCTCCTTGTCGGCGGTCTCCGCCAGGGCAAGCCAGAGAAGTTTGATCCCGGGCAGACGCAACTCGCCGAGCAATAAGTCGATGCGGGCGGCGTCGATTTTGTCGGTCGCTTTCATGCGGCTTCTCCCATCGTCGCGGCGATCTCGTCGTAGATGGCCAGGGGCGGGAGCGTGACGACAACGACAGGCAAAGCCAGGTCCCTGGGTCGGAAGCGTTCGATCAGGGCCTTGAGGTCCGGGAGCGCGCCCTCATTGAGAGCGGTTTGTATCGCCGCGGCGAGTTCGGCCTCGCAGGCGCGTTCGTGCGCGAGCGCCAGAAGGCCGACCATGGCGCGGCAGGCTGGCCTCTCGCCAAGTCCAGCGAGCAAGGCGTCGAACGCCAGGGCGTAGGCGCGGCGAGGGAAGAGCTGGTCGCGATAGACGAGATTGAGCAGCGCCATTGGCTTGCGGCGCAGAGAATGGATGACATGCCGATAGTCGATGACATGGCCATGTTTGCCGTTCGCTTGCGCTCGCCCGCGCCGCAAGGTGACGATGGACGTTGAGCCTTGGAAGCATTCGAGCCGATCGTCATAAAGGCGCACGCGCAGGCGGTGACCGATCAGCTGGGAGGGAACCGAGTAAAACACCTTGCGCAACGTGAAGGCGCTGGAGCTGGTGACATCAACGTTGACCTCCTCGTAGTCGGCGGTCCTGCGGACCGGCAGTTGTTTCAGCGCCAGCCGCTCCTGATCGATGCGCTTGGCGTTGCGGGCGTTGCCGCGGCCAACGATCTCGTCGACGAAGCCCCGCCAGGCGGGAAGATCGTCGAAGTCGGGGGAGGCGCGCAGCAACAGGGCGTCGCCGAGCGCTCTTTTGAGATGGCCGTGCGCGCTCTCGATCGAACCGTTCTCGTGCGACACACCGGGATTGTTGCGGGTCGGCGTCATGCCGTAATGGGCGCAGAACGCCTCATAGCGTGTCGTCAAATCCTCCTTGGCGTCGGCGCCCAGATTGCGGAAGGCGGCCGACAGGCTGTCGCTGCGATGTTGCTCGGGAACGCCGCCCAGCGACCACAGGGCGTTTTGCAAACCCTCGGCCAGCGCCACAAAGCTTTCGCCGCCGAGCACGACATGGGCGTGTTCGAAGCCGGAAAAGGGCAGACGGAAGTGATAGAGCCGATGATCGAGAAGCTCCCCGGCGATGGTGACGCCAAGATCGGTCACTTCGGTGAAGTCCGACAATCCCATCCGACCCGGCGGATGCTCCTGGCGGAAGATCACCTCCCGATCCGGGCCATTCACCGCCCGCCACGCCCTGATGCGGCGTTCCAACGTCCGCCGCGTTCCGGCGCCTAGAGCCGGATGCCGGCGGCACAGTTCCTCGAAGACAGCGACCGGTCTCAGTCCGGGAGCGGCCTTCAACATCGGGACGACTTCATTGTCCCAGACATCGGCGAAGGGATCGGCCCGGCGTCGTTCTCGACGCGTCTTCTTCTGGGTTGGAAGTCGGGGGTCCTTTTCAAACCGGTAGGCGGCGGCCGTGCTGAATCCGGCCTTCGCGCCGGCGATGGCCGGCGAATGGGTGCGACGCAAGTTCATGAAAAGCCTCATCTGACGATCGGTGACATGGCGGCCGGGCAACGAATCGGTCCTCTCGAAAGAGAAAACCGACCATTCACCCGGCCACCGCTACCGCCAGACCAGGCCCTTCGGGGCCCGCCGCCGCTGCTGGGGTAACTCCGGTCGGGCTACGCCCTCCCTTCGTCACCCCAGCAGCGGCGCATTCTCATCCTGATTGTCGCAGGCTTCCCATCCTGATTGTCGCGCCGCAGTCGTCCCTGACCGTAACAAGACGTTCCCGTGCCACAGGCACTATTTTTTCCACTGATATCATATCCATTCCTCCTACCGATCATTGGCGCATGCCTATCCGCCGAAGGCAATGCGTAATGTGGCGACAATGCCGGCGACGGCCAGCGCAAAACATCCGAGGTGGATCACTACCACGGCCGGAATTCTCATTCTCTCGGTGTGAACGTAATCCTCAACCACAACCTGAAGACCAAGCGCCATGTGATAAAAGAGCGCGATCAGCAACAACACCATCAAGATCGTAGTGAACGGCGCTCGGAGCCACAGTATGAAGGCGCCATACTCACCGCGGGCGCGCGCGAACAACGAGACGGCGAGCCACAATGTCAGCGGGACCAGTGCCACGGCGGTGACGCGCTGCATCCACCAATGTCCAGAACCCGCTTTGGCGGAGCCGAGACCCTGGGGTCGATCGAATGGTGATCGCGCTTTGTATTCTTCCATCGATTCTACCCGTGCAGGCTGAAGCTAATGATCCACGCGGCGAGGGTCAGCATCGCGCTAGCGGCGACAACGGTCCAGCCTGAGGCGTAAATCGTCCTCAGTTCGAAACCGTAGCCAGCGTCCCAAAAGAGGTGCCGAATGCCGTTGCAGAGGTGGAAAAAGAGGGAGAACGTCCATGCGAACAGCAGCGCAAGTCCGAGTCGTGAGCCAAGAAAGCCATGCAAGGTGGCATACACCGACGGACCCGCCGCCGCGGCAATCAGCCAGCAAACAAGCACCGGTGAACCAATGCTGAGCGCGACACCGGTGAGACGATGAGTGATCGACAGGACAGAGGTGAGCTGGGGCCTGTAAATCTGGAGGTCGG
>DAIRFM010000041.1:0-9246 GCA_036795025.1 Burkholderiales bacterium
CATCGAGCGTCTGCCGCAGGCCTCGCACTGGGTCATGCACGAAGAGCCCGAGCGGTTGAATCGGCTGATCCGCGAATTCATCGGCGCCTGAGGTGAAGGTCGCGCAGCCGGGCCGCGACCGCGCCGGGATGGGCTGAGCGCCCGGTGTCCGGTTTTTTTGGCTCCGCGATATTCCTTGTGGCGGCCACAGCGCGCCCGCAGCGGCAGGCCGCAGCAGCTTTCAGTTGCTGACCGCGCTCACCTGCTGGGCATCGGTAACGCCCTGGAGGATTTTCTCGATGCCGGCCTGCCTGAGCGTGCGCATGCCGGCCGCGATTGCCGCGCTCTTCACTTCCGTCACGGGTGCCTTGGACTGCAGCAGCCGTTTCGTCGCGGCGTCGGCCACCAGCAGTTCGTGCAGCCCGATCCTGCCCTGATATCCGGAACGATCGCAGTGCTCGCAGCCCTGCGCGCGGAACAGGGTGATCTTTCCGTCGGCACCGCCGTGGCTCTCGGTCCAAATTTTCATCTGTTTGCGCGCATCGATCGCAGTCTCGTTGCAGTATTGCAGCACCAGCTCTTCGAGTTCCACCGCAGTCGGCGTGTACTCGGACTTGCATTCCGGGCAAAGCCGCTTGGTCAGGCGTTGCGCCAGGACGCCGAGCAGTGCGTCGGCGAAGTTGAACGGATCCATGCCCAGATCGAGCAGCCGCACGATGCTCTCCGGCGCGCTGTTCGTGTGCAGGGTCGAGAGCACGAGGTGGCCGGTCAGCGATGCCTCGATGCCGATCTTGGCCGTTTCGGCATCGCGCATCTCGCCGACCATGATGACATCGGGGTCGGCGCGCATGAAGCTGCGCATGGCAACGGCAAAAGTCCAGCCGATCTTGGCATTGACCTGGACCTGGCGCAGCCCGGCCTGCGTGATCTCGATTGGATCCTCGGCGGTCCAGATCTTGCGCTCGGAAGTATTGAGAAACGCGAGCAATGAGTGCAGCGTAGTGGTCTTCCCCGAGCCCGTGGGGCCGCAGACGAGGAACAGCCCGTGCGGTTTGGAAATGAGCCTCTTTATGGAATTCAGAGCCCCCGTCTCCAGGCCCAGTTCATCCATGGGAACCGGTTTGGCTGCCGCAAGCACGCGCATGACGACATCTTCCAGGCCGCCGGTCGTGGGAACGGTCGCGATCCGCAACTCCACCGCAGCCGGGCCGAACCGGCTGAAGTCGATCTTGCCGTCCTGGGGTTTGCGGCGCTCCGTGATGTCGAGCTGGCTCATGATCTTTATTCTGGAGACCACGGCGTTGCGGAACTGGGAGGGCAGGTCAAGATAGTTCACCAGGGTTCCATCCTTGCGAAAGCGAACGCGCGTGGTCTTGGGCCCCAGGTTCGCTTCGATATGGATGTCGGACGCTTTTTGCTCGACCGCATCGAGAATTATCCTGTTGACCAGCCCCACCAGCGCGCTGTCGCTGCTGACCGCCTGCTGCTCGGCGATATCCTGGTTGCCGCTCTCCGCCGCCAGCCGTGAGATCAATTCCTGTACTCCGGCTCCGGTGCGTCCCATCGGGTCGGCCGCCCGGGGCGCCAGCCTGCTGGTCTTTCTGCGATCGACGATGGTGGGCGCCGCAATTCCGGCATTCGGTGCGGCACCGTAGTGGCTCCTGAGCGAGCTGGCGATGTCCTCCGCGGAGGCGGACACCGGCAGAATCTTCATTCGGGTGATCGCGCGCACCTCCTCCAGAACCGCGTTATCCATCGGATTCTCGATCGCCACGATCAGCGCGCCTTCCGCCTCGCACAGCGGCATGACGCGGCGACGGTGTGCAACGGCCGCGGGAATCTTGGCGAGTATGTCGAGGGGGATCTTGGTCTTGAGATTGACTCGGGGGATGCCCAGCTTGTTCGCCATCGCCCCGTTGATCGCCTGCTCATCCACGATGCCCATTTTTTTCAGCAGGATCTGCCCGAGCGGCATCGTGTGATCCCGGGCCTCGCTCCCCAGCGCCATGTCCAGTTCCGGCCTGGTAATGAAGCCCAGTTCCATCAACGCTTCGCCCAGCCTCTGATCGGGGTGATCGCGCTTGAGTTCCAGCGCCGCCGCAAGCTGGTCCGGCGACACGAATCTGTTCTGCGTGAGGTACTGGCCGAGCTTTTGCGTGCGCATCATCGCCTGCAGGTTCAGCGCGGCTCCCACTGCTTCGGGCGAAACCGCATTCTGATCGACCAGTACCTGCCCGATCGGCGCATCGATGCTGCACGATTTCATCGCCTGCGCCGGCACGAAACAGCGGACGACGTCGCCGTTTGCTTCCGGAAAATACAGGAACAGACCGCACAGCGCGCTGACGTAGCCCAGGGTCACCCCCAGGAATCGCTCGCCGTTCACCAGTTCGATCCGGAACGAGTAGCGTTCCGAACGCCGGAGCTCTTCGGTTTCAGCGGCGGTCGCGGCGGCCGGCAGCGTCTCGCGTCTCAGCCCCAGGGGTCGCGGCAACTGCAGTTTCAGCAGAACGGAAAACGGGACACTGACGGCTTCACTCCCGCCGTTCGGCTGAAACGTCAGCAGCGCCGCATCCGCCAGGAAGCTGTGCAGCCGGCCGCTTGCCTTTGTGCCGTCCCTGAAAGCCAGCGCGCAATCGGCCCAGCCGGAGCCGTCCTTCTCCCGCATGAACTCGAAATACGGCGGAGCGGGCCACGGGAACTCCTTTGCGGCTGTGGTTCCCCGGCGTACTGGCGCAGTCATTCCGGGCCTGTCTCGCGCAGGCGGTGACGGCGGGCGATTCCTTGCCCGCGATCGCAGGCCGAAGACCGCCGTGATGCGGCAAGCGCTCTGAATTGCGTGAATTCGCAGTCCATCGTTTCTTCTTCGTCGAGTTCCGCTCCGGTCAGCCTGATGAACGCTTTCGGCGAATCGACATCAGGGCGGGGACTTGAGGATACTTCGGATAGGCGATGCAGACAATACCACGGCTGTCCAGGCAGCATGCAGCCGCGATGGTGTACGCACGGCAGAGACGGGGTGCTGCCGCGCGGCTTCCGTCGTCGCGCGCGGGGCGCAACGAACTAACGATTCGGGACACTAGGACATATGCAACGCGCGCAACTCCGCGTTGGCGTAGCGCAGGCGGATCGACAGCACCCTGGCCACGCTCAGCACCAGGCCCATCGCCAGTTTCTTGTGCTCCTCGGCCAGGGTGTCGAAACGCGTGCGCGAGAGCACGAACAGGTCGGTGTCGGTGAACGCCAGGGCGTCGGCGGAACGCGGCGCCGGGTCGAGGAAAGCCATCTCGCCGAAAAAATCGCCGCGCCCGAACGTCGCCAGGTGATGGCCCTGCTTTTCGCTCAGCGACAGCACGATGCGCACCGCACCGCGCCGGATCAGAAACATTTCGTCCCCTGCGTCCCCTTGCGCGAAAATCTTCTCGCCCGCTTTGTATGAGCGCTTGTCCATGCACGACTCGAGAGCGGCGAGGGTGGACTCCTTGCGGCCGAGGAAGACGTCGATCTCGCGCAGTTCGAGCGGCTTTTCCAGCATGCGCTCGAGATGTTCCTCTTCGATGAGTCGTTCCTCGACCCACTCCAGCGCTTCATCGAGCTCGCTGAAAGTCTGGATATGGCTCTCCGACTTCACCAGGCCGACCTGATCGAAGTACTGGCGCATGTCCTGGCCGCTGGGGACGTTTTCCGGGAGATGGCTGAAAATGAGGAACGCCCCGCGCTCGGCCAGCATGCCCTCGATCTGCTCCAGCATGTGCACCGCCGTAAGGTCCACCGATTGCACGCGCCGCATGTCGAGGATGATGTAGGTTCGCGTCTTGAGTTCGGGTTCGACGGTCGTATATAGCTGGTCGGTGGTGCCGAAGAAAAGACTTCCCTGCAGCTCGAAGATCGCCGTATGATCGCCGCGCTTTTCCAGAATCGCCATCTCGTCCGGAAGGCGCACGCGCTTGGAAAACATCTGGTTGCCGTAGGCCTTGCTGCGCACGATCGAACCGCGGATCTGCTCGCGGATGAACAGCACGATGGCAAGTGCGATGCCGGCCCCCGAAGCCGCGATCAGACTGACCGTCAGCGCCACCACCACCACTGTCACGATCACGGCGAAGTCGAGTATGGTCGCGCGCGATTTCAGCAGATGCAGGCTCGCGCGGTCGAACATGCGGAATCCGATCACGATCAGGATGCCGGCGAGCGCCGGGATCGGCACCCACGCGATGAACGTTCCCAGGATGAGGAACGCGATCAGCGCGAGCACGCCCTCGATGAGGCCCGACAGGCGCGTCTGCGCGCCGCTCGACATGTTGACCAGCGTGGCGCCCATCTGGCCGGCGCCCGGCACGCCGCCGATGAACGCCGAGGCCAGATTCCCGAGTCCCTGTCCGACCAGTTCCCGGTTCGAGTTGTGGCGCGACCGCGTGAGCGCGTCCAGCACGACGCAGGTCTTGAGCGTATCGATCGACAGGAGCACGGCCAGCGTCGCCGCCGGAACCAGCAGGCGGCCGAGTTCGGCGACGTCCAGGTCACCGATCGCCTTCCAGCGTCCGGCGATTGCGTCGCCGAAGCTGACGCCGGAGCCGCCAAGAGGCCCTACGACCAGGGCGTTCCCCGGGAGCGTGAGCAGGGCCGGATCTGCAAGGGCCAGGCCGAAGTAAGCGATGACGCCGGACGCCAGCCCGAGGATCGCGGCCGGGACGGCCTTGGTGAGCATAGGCGCGGTCACCATGACCACCACCGTGACTGCGCCGACGGCGACGCCTTGCCACTGCCACAGCGACGGCGAGGCCAGCCCTTCCCAGAAAGCTACTTGTTTCGGCAGACCGAGAAACTTCGGCACCTGGCTGATGATAATGATCAGGCCGACGCCGCTCAGATAGCCGCTGACTACCGGGTAGGGCACGTATTTGATCAGACGCCCGAGGCCGACGGCGCCGAATCCCACCTGAATCAGGCCGCAAATGAGTCCCATCAGGCTCAGCAGGAGCACGGCCGATTCCGCCGTGATGCCGTTTTGAGACCATTGGATTGCGAGCGCCGACAACACCGCCGCGGCGGGCGCGCAGGGCGCGGTGATCAGGCGGTTGGTCCCGCCGAAGGCGCCGGCGACCAGGCCGAGCGCGGTGACCCCGAGAATGCCGGCGATGGCGCCCTGCGCCGCGTAAGTGGCCCCGAGAGGCAAGAAAATCGTCACGCCGAAGGCGATCGCGGAGGGCAACGCGACCAGCATCGCCGCCAGGCCGCCCCACAGGTCACCTGCCAAGTTGCCGGGTTTCTCGATCTTCACGGTGAGCACCTGTTGATCAGAACGCAGTCTTGACCGGGAGCGGCCCCGGCACTTTGATTATCATCAACCGTTCGTGTGCAAACATCGCGATCATAGAACAAGCTGCTTCCAATTGCAGCGATATCGGCGTGGACAGGGGGGCGACTTGCGAGCGCCAGCCTCCTATCCCTTGCCGCGCACCGGGTGTAGGATGGCATCGCGGAAAAAAGTTGTGCCCGCCGGCGCGAGCGCTGCGCCGGCTCCCCCTGCGCTCGAGGCCCCGATGACCCAGACCCGTCCCTGGCTGCGCTTTTACGGCAACGTGCCCCCCGGCTTGAGCTATCCCGAGGTCACGCTGTACCAGGCCGTGGCCGCGACGGCCGCGCGCGTGCCCGATGCGCTTGCCTGGGATTTCCTCGACACGACCTCGACCTACCGCGCGTTTCTTGCGTCCATCGACGCGTGCGCCAATGCACTCGCCGCGCTCGGCCTCGCGGCAGGCGAGCGCATCCTGATCTCGATGCCGACTTCGCCCCAGGGCGTGATCGCGTTCTACGCGGCGAACAAGCTCGGCGCCGTGCCCGCGCTGATCCATCCGCTGTCGACCGCGCCCGAAATCGAGCACTACCTGAACGCCAGCCGCGCGCGCATCGCGCTCACGCTGGACGCATTCTACGACCGCTTCGCGAGCATCAAGCCGAAGCTGCCGCTGGAAACGCTGATCCTCGCGCGCATTCCCGACTATCTTTCGCCGGTGAAGAAGTTCGGCTTCTGGCTCACCAAGGGACGCAAGATTCCCAGGGTGAGCGCCGATGCGCGCGTGCGCTGGTGGGCCGATCTCATGGCTGGCCCGCACCCCGCGGCGCCGCGTGGCGGGACGAGCACGCACGATCCGGCGGCAATCCTGTTCTCGGGCGGAACCACCGGCATGCCCAAGGGCATCCTGCTGTCGAACCGCAATTTCATCGCCGAGGGCATGCAGGCCGCCGCCTGGGGCGGAATGGGGGAGGGCCACTCGATCCTCGCGATCCTGCCGATTTTCCACGGCTTCGGCCTGGGCGTGTGCGTGAACGCCGCCTTCATGGCCGGCGGCAAGTCGATTCTGGTGCCGATGTTCAGCGCCGAGGTCGTGGCGAAGCTGCTGCGCACCAAGCGGCCCAATCTGCTGGTGGGCGTGCCCACGCTGTACGACGCGCTGACGCGCGACCCGTCGCTGGCGAAGGCCGATCTATCCTGCCTGCGCGCCACCTTCTCCGGCGCCGATACGCTGCCGCGGCCGGTGAAGGAGCGCTTCGAGAAGCTCGTCGCCGAGCGCGGCGCCCGGGTGAAGCTGCTCGAAGGCTACGGCCTCACCGAGGCGGTCACCGCGATCATGGCCATGCCGCTCGCGGAGTATCGCGAGGGCTCGATTGGCATTCCCTTCCCCGACATGCTCGCCAAGATCTGCCGCGTCGGGACCGAGGAGGCCCTCCCGCCCGGCGAGGAAGGCGAAATCTGCGTCGCCGGCCCGGCGGTGATGCTCGGTTACCTCGACGATCCGGAAGCGACGCGCGAGGCGCTGCGCGTGCATGGCGACGGCCGCACCTGGCTGCACACCGGCGACTTGGGGAAAATGGACGCGGACGGTTTTTTCTATTTCACCGTGCGGCTGAAGCGCATGATCAAGTCCTCGGGTTTCAACGTCTACCCGGCGCAGGTCGAAGCCGTGCTCTACCGGCATCCGCTGGTAGCCGAGGCCTGCGTGGCCGGCGTGCCCGACCCGGCGCAGGTGGAGCGGGTGCACGCCTTCGTCGTGCTCAAGGACCCGGCGCAGGCGAACCCGGACACGGAGAAGAAGCTGATCGAGCACTGTCGCGCGCAACTGATCAAATGGTCGTGCCCGCGCGAAATCGAGTTCCGCGCCGAGCTGCCGAAGACGCGCGTGGGTAAGATCGACTACAAGGTGCTGGTGCAGGAATACGCGGCGCGACATGACAATCAGGATCCCGTTGCAAAATGAATTTTGCAACGGCCTGATCAGGGGAGCATGGGGAGATATCCCCTCATTTTGTAACAGCTAAGAGGGCAAGCTAGATGAAAATGGAACCGATTGTCATGCATGGCGGCGACCGCGTCGGCGCGGCGCTGGCGGCGCACGGCGTGCGCTTCGTGTTCACCCTCTGCGGCGGCCACATCTCTCCCATACTCACCGCGTCCAAGGCGCGCGGCATCCGCATCATCGACGTGCGCGACGAGGCGACCGCGGTGTTCGCGGCCGACGCGGTGGCGCGGCTGACCGGCGTGCCGGGCGTCGCGGCGGTGACTGCCGGCCCCGGCCTCACCAACACCATCACCGCGCTCAAGAATGCGCAGCTCGCGCAGTCGCCGGTGATCCTGCTCGGCGGCGCCGCGCCCACCGCGCTGCAGGGGCGGGGCGCGCTGCAGGACATAGACCAGCGCCCCCTCGTCGCGCCGCACGTCAAGCTGTTCAGAAAAATCCGGCACGTGCGCGATCTGGGACCGGCAGTCGAGGAGGCGTTCGCGGTCGCGCGCGCAGGCGTGCCGGGGCCGGTGTTCATCGAGTGCCCGGTCGATCTCCTATACGACGAAGCAAGCATCCGCCAGTGGTACGCCGACGCCGCCGGCAAGGGCACGTCGATCCCGGACCGGCTGCTGCGCTTCTATCTCACGCGGCATGTGGAAAAAATGTTCGCTCGCAGCGCCGACGCGGCGCCGCCGGCAGTGCGCGCCGTGGCGCCGCCTGCGGCCTCCGCTTCCAGCGTGGAGGCCGCAGCGGCCGCCCTGGCGCGGGCCGAGCGGCCGCTGATTGTCATCGGCAGCCAGGCGCTCGCGATTGCGCCTGAGGCGCCGCGCATCGCCGCAGCGGTCGCGCAGCTGGGCATTCCGGTGTATCTGTCGGGCATGGCCCGCGGCCTGCTCGGGCGCGATCACCCTCTGCAGATGCGGCACCAGCGCCGGGCGGCGCTGCGCGAGTCCGACTGCGTCGTGCTCGCGGGCGTGCCCTGCGACTTCCGTCTCGACTACGGGCGTCACGTACGGCGCGGTGCCACGCTTATCGCCGCGAACCGCAGCGCCAAGGAAGCGCGCATGAACCGGCGGCCCGACATCGCGGCGATCGGCGACGCGGGCTTGTTCCTCGAGCGCCTCGTCGCGCCGCTCGCGCAGACGGGCCGCCGCTGGACCTCCTGGATCGAGGACTTGCGCGCGCGCGACCTTAAGCGTGAAGCCGAAATCGAGGAACAAGCCAGGCCGGACGGCGAGTTCGTGAATCCGATCGCGTTCTTGCGCGCGCTCGACCAGGCGGCGGGTGAGAACGCGGTGATGGTTGCGGACGGCGGCGATTTCGTCGCCACCGCCTCCTACATCGTGCATCCGCGCGGCCCGCTTTCCTGGCTCGATCCCGGCGTGTTCGGAACGCTGGGCGTAGGCGCCGGCTTCGCGCTCGGCGCCGCGCTGTGCCGTCCCGAGAGCGAGGTCTGGATCATCTATGGCGACGGCGCCTGCGGCTACAGCCTGATCGAGTTCGATACCTTCGCGCGCCACGGCATCCCGGTGATCGCCGTCGTCGGCAACGACGCCGGCTGGACGCAGATTGCGCGCGAGCAAGTGAAAATGCTCCATGACGACGTGGCCACGGTGCTTGCCCGCAGCGCTTACCACGAGGTCGCGGCGGGGTTCGGTGCCGAGGGCATCCTGGTGAAAAATGCAGCCGAGGTGCCAGCCGCTCTCTCTCGCGCGCGCGCCGCGGCCAAGGCCGGCAAGCCGGTTCTGCTCAATGTGTGGCTGGACAAGACCGACTTCCGCGAAGGGTCGATTTCAATGTGAGCGGTGTGGGAGCGAGCTTGCTCGCGAACAATTGAAATCGCGAGCAAGCTTGCTCCCACAAAGGCGGCGAACAATTGAAATCGCGAGCAAGCTCGCTCCCGCAAGCAAGTAGCCTGCAGCCCTACGCCTTGACGCGGATCTCGCGCAGCATGCGCACCGCGGTTTCCACGCCGCGGTAATAG
>DAIRFM010000042.1:0-9118 GCA_036795025.1 Burkholderiales bacterium
GGCACATTCAGGCCGATCTGCGTCATTTCGCACAGGCCGGCGCCCTTGCCGCCTAACAGGATCTTGTTCTTGCCGTCGCCCTCTTCGAACGCGTACACGTACGTCTTGGTGTTCATAATGACGCCTCTAAAAATTAGCCAACCCTCAATTATCCACGAAAAAGACAGACAGAAGACCGATGCCGGTGCAAAAACGCCGTCTCCGCATTGCCTCCTCGAAGGGGCCGATTTGTAGTGCCAAGCGAGGGAACTGTCAAGTCTGGCGAGCGTCTTGAAAGCCGGATCGGAGAAACTCCGAATATCCGGCGGCACCCAGGGCAATACCGCATCCGGAAGCACGCCGCGGCGCCATCGCGACCGGCACAGGGCCGTCGGGCAACGCGGCGTCGTGGTTATCGCACTCGGCGCGCCGGGCGCGATGGAGGTCGGTGCGCAATCGCGCGGATGCGGATCTGCACCGCCCCTTAGTGCGACATCAGCACCGGCGCCGTCATCGATTCCAGAATGGTGCGGGTAGCGCCGCCCAGCACCCACTCCTTCAGCCGCGAATGGCCGTAACCGCCCATGACGATGAGATCGGCGTCGAGGTCCGCGGCGCGCGATAGCAACTCGTTGCCCACGTCGATCTCGGCGCCGTGGTCCGTCTTGACTTCGACGCGCACGCCGTGGCGCGCGAGATAGAGCCCGATATCGGCGCCGGCCACGGTGCCGTGTTCGCCGGCCTTCGGGTTCACCGCCATGACATGCACCGTATCGGCCAGCTGCAGCAGAGGAATCGCATCGGTGACCGCGCGCGTGGCCTCGCGGCTCGGATTCCAGGCGACGAGAATTCGCTTGCCCACCGTGGCAAAGCTGCCGACGCTGGGCAGGATCAGCACCGGCCGGCCGGCTGCGAGCACCAGCCGTTCCGGAAAATCCGCCGGTACATGCGAGCCGTCCGAAGCATCCGTCTGGCCGATCACGACCAGATCGGCGTAGCGCGCGTGCAAAGTCATCGCATCGACCGGATCGTCGATGGCGGTGCGCCACTCCACGTTGCGCAGGCCCGCGGCCGATACCTGCTTGGTGAACTCGCCTTCGGTTCGCGCCATCTCGGTCGCGGCCACGAGCCGCTGGGCCTCGATGATCGCGGGACCCATCTCCGCCAGTACATAGCCGGGGGGTTCAAACGGCGCCAGCGCATGCAATCCAACCAGATGCGCATCGTGCTGACGCGCAAGGCGGATGGCGACTTCGACTCGCACCGAACAGCGTTTGCCCGGGTCGATGTGAACAAGGATCGTCTTGTAGCTCATTGGTATCCCTTCCATTTGCATGGCCGGCGCCGGGAGCGGCTCGTGCGCCAGGCATCCGCCCGTTACATGTCGCTCGGTTCACCCTCGGTTCACCGGTCAGGCCGAACGCCCGCCCGACCATGGCGCTCACCGAGCAGTTCCCGCGTCACGGCACCATGCTTGCACCATAGCGCGGAGTCTAGGCGCAAATGTTGATGAAAATCAACCCGGCGTCCGGACCGGCGCTGCCTGGCAGAGTCGCGGCCGGAAAAGAAAACGGACACTCGAATTTAGACAATCGAGTGTCCGCAAGAACCCTTTTGCCCAGAAGGATGGGAGGAAATCAGCAAAAGGGTGACTTAAGGTAACGTCTGCTCCAGACCGGCAATTTGATAAAAGTCAAAGACGGTGCCGATTTTCATGAAATAAACTTTCAACCAGGCGATTTTGTGGCTTTGGGGGACTATTCACGCCCGTCGATCGCGGTTTGCCCGACAAAGCCGGGCTTTGCCCCCCGACCGCGCGCGGATGCGTGGGCAGCCGCCGAGGTGCATAATTCGAATATCGAACAAGAGAAAGGAAAGGTCCCCGATGAAATCGCGCATTCTTGCCGCGACCCTGGCAGCCGCCCTCCCGCTGCCCGGGCTCGCACAAACGCAACAGATCAAGCCGCCCATCGCAACCTACTGGCTGAACGTGGAGACCGCGGGCGGCATGGGCATGGAAATGCCACCCGGCATGGCCGGTATGATGCCGCCCGGGATGCAAGGCGGCAAACGGATGAAGCTCGACCTCGTCTCGACGCAACCGGCCCGCGGCGAACCGCGCGCAGCGCACGCCATCCCGCCCGGACTGGCTATGGGCCCCAGCCTGCCGCTGGTCACACCGCGCATCGAACGCGCGCCGGTGCGCGAGGTCGACGAGGAACGCGAATACGAACGCCCCAAGGGCAGAATGCTGATCTACTGGGGCTGCGGTGAGACGGTGCGCGCCGGCCAGCCGGTGATCATCAACTTCGCCAATATGAATTCACAGGATGCCGCACGCGCATTCCGCAGCCGCGGCATCACGCGGCCGCGCGGGCCCGCGCCCGGCCGCAACCGCACTTACGGCACCTGGCACAATGAGGAGGACTCGCGCCCGGTACCCGCAAACGGCTCGCTGCGCGGCGATCACACCGTCAGCGGCAACTACTTGCCCGAGATCCGGTTCGCGGTCGACGAGCGGTATGATTTCATGGATGCCGTCGCCTTCGACCCGATACACAAGACTTCGAGCGGCGCATACGCGGTGAGGTGGAAAGCCGTACCTACGGCGACCGGCTACTTCGCCACGGCAATGGGTCAGGGAGAAAGCGAGAACGACATGGTGACTTGGTCCTCGAGCGAAGTGCAGGAAATGGGGCAAGTGCTCATGGACTACATCCCGCCCGCCGAAGTCGAGCGCCTAATTCGCGAGAAAGTGGTAATGCCACCGCAGACCACCGAGTGCAGCGTTCCCGCCGGCGTGTTCAAGAGCGATGCTGCAATGTTGAATTTCATCGCCTACGGCAACGAGCTGAACCTAGTGCATCCGCCGCGGCCGAAGGATCCGAAGCAAGTATGGGTACAGGAGTGGGCGGTGAAACTGCGGCTCAAGTCCACCGCGATGACCATGCTCGCCGAGCGCGAAGGCGGCGGGCGCCGCGGCAGAACTTCCTCTCCCCAGCGCGGGTCGGAACCTGCCGCGCAGCCCTCGCCGCAGGCGGATACGCCGCCCCCGCAGGCTCCCACCCCCGCCGATGCGGTGGAAGAAGGGGTGAAGGTGCTGCGCGGGATCTTTGGCCGCTAGGTGCTGATTGGAAAACGACCGGATATCCCCCGAGGGGACTTCCTTCGGGGCGCCTCCCCTCATGCTCCCTTGAGTCAGGGCCAACTGCAGTAATTCTAAAACTGCCCCTACGAGCGCCGCTCCGGCAGGCTGACCGAAAGGCTCGTCTTGACCTCGATGAAGTGGGGTCCGTCTCCGGCCATGCCGCTTGCGACTGCGCTTGCCACTTCTTCGGGACGCTCAACGCGCTGCGCCTGCATGCCGAAGGCGCGCGCGAGCTGCTCGAAGTCCGGATTGAACAGATTGGTGCCGATCACCCGGCCCGGGTAATGCAGTTCCTGCTGAATGCGAATCGAGGCGTAGCTGGCGTTGTTCGCGAGGATGAACAGGATCGGAAGCTTGCGCTCGACCGCGGCAATCATCTCGTTGCCGGTCATCATGAATCCGCCGTCGCCCACCATGCAGATCACCTGCCGTCCGGGAAAACGCAGTTGCGACGCGATTGCAGCAGGCGTGCCGTAGCCCATGGTGCCGGATAGGGGCGACATGAGCCGCTGCGGCGGCACGAAGCCGAAATGCCGGTAGACCGGAGCCGCGAAAGTTCCTGCGTCGAGGCACACAATGGCGTCGGCGCTCGCCTGCTCGCGCACGGCCTTGACCACCTGCGCGAAATCGATGCCGTCCTCGGCCTTGCGTTGCGGCCAGGCGGCGTGGGCTTCGAAAATTTCCTTGAGCCGCCCGGCCCAGGCGGCGCGAGCCTGTGGCACGTCCGACCTGCCGGCAGGGGTCAGCGCGCGCGCGAGTTCGATCGGATCGCACACCAAACCGAAATCCGGCGCGAAGTGAAGCCCCACCATGTGATCGTCGGCGTAGGCATGCACGAACGTCTGCGCCGGCCGTGGCAGGTCGGGAAAGCTGTATCCCTGGCTGGTGATGTCGCCAAAGCGGGTGCCTAGCGCGAGTATCAGGTCGCTTTGGCGGAAGGCGTCGATCTGGGCTTGCGGATTCGCCAGCCCGAGTTCGCCCACATAGAGCGGGTGCCGGTTGGAGAACAGGTCGTGGCGCCGGAACGACAGCGCGACCGGGATCTGCCGCGCCTCGGCCAGGGCGCAGAGCGCCTCGCGTCCTCCCGGTTTTTCGAAGCTTCCGCCGGCGACGATCAAGGGCCGCTCCGCCGCCTCAACTTGGCGCAGCAATTGGCGCAGGGTCTGATCGTCCGGTTTCGTGCTCGCGTGTGCGTGCGCAATCCATCGCGGCTGCGCGACTTGTTGCTGCTGCAAGTCCTCCGGTACCACCAGCACCACCGGCCCCGGGGTGCCCGAGGTTGCAACGCGGATCGCCTTGAAGGCGGCTTCGGCAAGCTGGCGCGGGTCGGTGACTTCGAACACCCATTTCGCGATCGTGCCATACATGCGCTGATAGTCGATCTCCTGGAACGCCTCGCGGCGCAGATCCGCTCGCGGCACCTGCCCCACGATCAGGATCATGGGCACCGCGTCCTGCTGGGCGGTGTGCACCGCGATCGACACATTGGTCGCCCCCGGGCCCCGGCTGACCAGCGCAATCCCGGGCCGCCCTGTGAGTCTGCCGTCGGCCACGGCCATGAATCCCGCGCCGGACTCGTGGCGGCAGGTCACCGCGTCGATGCCGGGGAAGTCGTACAGCGCATCCAGAATGCCGAGGTAGCTTTCGCCCGGGACCAGGAACACGCGGTCGATCGCGTGAGCCTGGAACACAGATAGCAGCGCGTGAGACGAATTCATCGCTTCGGCGCACTGGTCGAGAAGCCGGCACCGGCGCAGCCCAGCTGCCGCGAATTTTTGTTTTTCATAAATGTTAATGTACCAGCTATCGCGGTAGCGCGACAACAGAGCTACCGGCTACTCGCTGCGCAACGCTTCGAGCGGGTCCAGATGCGCGGCTCGCCGCGCCGGCAGCACGCCGGCGGCCAATCCCACGGCCAGCGCGACCAATTCCGCCAGCGCCGCGTAGCTCCATGGCGTATGCACCGGCAGCGCCGGCAGCACCACGTGCAGCGCGAGCGCGACTCCCCAGCCGAGCACCAGTCCGGCCGTGCCGCCCAGCACCGCCAGCAGCGCCGCCTCCCCTAGAAACAACAGCAGGATGCCGCGCCGCGTGGCCCCGACGGCGCGCAGCAGGCCGATCTCGGATGTGCGTTCGGCTACGCCGATCGTGAGGATGGTGAGTATGCCGACGCCGCCGACCACCAGCGAAATGCCGCCGATCGCAGCGACCGCAAAGGTGATCGCGTCGAGCACGGTGCCGAACACGTCCAGCATCTTCTGTTGCGGGGTGACGGTGAAATCCTCCGCGCCGTGGCGCGCGATCAGGATGCGCTTGATGCCGGCCTCCACTTCGGCCAGCGGCGCGGTCGGCTCGTAGACCACGTGGATCTCCTGCAGACTCTCGCGATTGAACATCTCGAGCGCCCGCCCAACCGGTATGTAGACGGTATCGTCGAGATCGAAGCCGAGCACCTGGCCCTTTGATTGCATCACGCCGACGACGCGATAGCGCTCGCCGCCGGCACGGATACGGCTGCCCAGGGGATTGTCGCCGCCGAACAGCTCGCGCGCCACTTTGGAGCCGAGCACCACGAAAGCACGCGCGCTGCGCGGATCGTCCGGCGGCAAGAATTCGCCGCTAGCCACGCGCATCTGAAGTGCGCGCGCAAAGTCGGGACCGACGCCGTAGAGCGTGACGCGCCGGCTCTTGCCGCCATACACGACTTCGGCGTTGCCCTGCACCACCGGGTCGGACAACTGCACGTAGGGCGCGCGGCGCAACGCCAGGGCATCGTCGATGCTTAGCGGCCGCACCGTATTCACCGCGCCGAGCGACGCCCCGTGAGTCTGGACGCGTCCCGGGCTGACGCTGATGATGTTGGTGCCGAACTGGGTGAATTCCGCGATGACGAAGCGGTGCAGGCCCTCGCCGATGGAAGTGAGCAGGATGACCGCAGCGATGCCAACGGCAATGCCGAGCGCGGTAAGCGCCGTGCGCAGCCGCTGCGCCCTGAGGGAAGCGTAGGTGAAGCTGACGAAATCGGCGTAGCGCATGATCACCTGCGCGACAGCGCTTGCACCGGATCGAGCATGGCGGCGCGCCGTGCCGGCGCCAGCGTAAACAGCACCGCGGTGATCACCGCAGTCGCAGGCGCCGCCACCAGCGCCCACCACGGCGCCTGGAACGGAATCGCCGGATATACCTGGGCGACGATGCTGCGGCCCAGCTCACCGACTGCGAGGCCGGCCACGGCGCCGCCTGACGCGAGCAGCATCGCCTCGGTGAAAAACACCAGCCGAATCTGCTGCCCTGTGGCGCCGAGCGCCTTGAGCAGACCGATCTCGCGCCGCCGCTGCGTCACCGCGATCAGCATCACGTTCATGATCAGGATTCCGGCCACCGCCAGGCTGATGGCGGCGATGCTCGCCACGGTCAGGGTCAGCGCGTTCAGGATGCGGTCGAAGGTGGCGAGCACGGCGTCCTGGGTGATCACCGTGACATCGCGTTCGCCTTCATGGCGCAGGCGGATGATCTCCTCGACATCGGCCTTGGCATCCGGGATCTGCTCCCGGCTCTTGGCCTCGACCAGGACGCGGAACAGCGCCTCGGTATTGAACAGCGCTTGCGCCGCGGCCAGCGGCACGATCACGATTTCGTCGCTATTCGTTCCGAGCGACTCGCCCTGCGTCGCCATGATGCCGATCACGCGAAAGCGGCGGTCGCCGACGCGCACCCATTCCCCCAGAGCCGGGCGGGACCCGAACAACTCGCTCGCCACCTTGGCGCCGATAACGCAAACGGGCTGGCTGTGGCGCGGATCGCCTTCCGGCAGGAACCGCCCCTGCGCCATTTCCATGTGCCGGATGTCCATCAGTTCCGCCGTCGATCCGAGCACCGGCGTTTCGCGGCTGCGCGCGCCGGCGCGCACGTCGCCGGCACCGATGATCAGAGGGGCAAAGCGCCGAACCGCATGGCTGCGCTTGAGTGCGAGCGCGTCTTCGAGCGTCAAATCACGCGGCGTCTTGCCCACCAGCACTCCGGGCATGCCTCCGGCCGTTTCGCTGCGGCCGGGCAAAACGATGATCAGGTTGCTGCCAAGCGAGCCGAACTGGTTCGCTATATACAGCCGCGCCCCTTCTCCGAGCGCGGTCACCACCACCACGGCGGCAACGCCGATGCCCATGGCGAGCAGGATCAGGAGCGTGCGCGCCGGCGAGCCGCGTACCACCCGCCAGGCGAAATTGAGCAGATCGACGACACGCATGATCAGCCCTTTTCGTCGGAGACGATGGCTCCGTCAAGCATGCGCAGCCGCCGGTGCGAGCGCGCGCCGATCTCAGGATCATGGGTCACGATCACCACGGTTCCGCCGTTATGATGCACGCGCTCCAGTACGCTCAGCACTTCCTGCCCCGTATGACGGTCGAGGTTGCCGGTGGGCTCGTCGGCGAGGATCACGGTCGGTCCCATGGCCATGGCACGCGCAATTGCCACCCGCTGGCACTGGCCGCCGGAGAGCTGATCGGGACGGTGGCTGGCGCGCTCCTGCAGACCATATTCGGCGAGCAGGCGCTCGAGCCTCGGCCTTCGCTCGGCCGGATCGATGCCCGCCAGGACCATCGGCAGCTCGATGTTCTGCACCGCGGTCAGGCGCGGCACCAGGTGGAAAAACTGGAACACGAAACCGATTTTCTCGCGCCGCACCCGCGCCAGCTCGTCGTCGCTGAGATCCGTGACGTTGCCCCCGTCGAGCTCGTAGGTACCGGCATTCGGGCGGTCGAGCAGACCGACGATGTTGAGCAGCGTCGATTTGCCCGATCCGGAGGGACCCATGATGGACAGATATTCGCCGCGCGTGATCGCAAGGTTCACGGCGCGCAAGGCGTGAACCTCCTCGCCGCCCACCAGGAAAGTGCGCTCGATGCCGGTGAGACGGATCATTGCGTTTGGGCCTTGGCGGCCTCCTTCTTCTCCGCCACGGCTTTCTCCGCCACGGCGCGGGCGCCGGCCTTGACGCCCTCGCGCTCGAGCGAGGTGACAACCCTGTCGCCCCGACTCAGGTCGGCTTTCACTTCGGTGAACTCCCAGTTGGCCAGGCCCGTTTCGATCTTGCGCTCTTCCAGCACCCCACCTGCGCTGAGCACCAGCACCCGGTTGCCCGGCATCAGCGCGGGAGTCGGGATGCGGACCACGTTGTCGTGACCCGTAACGACGATTTCGATGTCCGCGCTGTAGCCAACCAGCAGATGTTTTGCCTCGCCAGGCCGGTCGAATTCGACCTCCACCTCCACCGTGCGCGCCTGCTTCTCCACCGCCAGCACATAGGGCGCGATGCGGCGCACCCTGCCGGCGAAGTGCTGCCCGCGGTAGGCATCCAGCGTGACGCGGCCAGTCATGCCGACCTTGAGCTGCGCCGCGTCCACCTCGTCGATCGGCGCGGAAACGAAGAGACAGGAGTCGTCGATCAGGTCCACCGCAGGCAGCGTCGGAATACCCGGCGGAGACGGCGTCAGGTATTCGCCCAACTCGCCATTGACCTCGGCAACGATGCCGGCGAAGGGCGCGCGCAGCACCGTGCGGTCCGTGTCCGCGTGCGATGCCTGGATGCGCGCTTCAGCCTCCGCCACCTGGGTCCCGGCCGAATCGCAGCTTGCCTGCTTCGCCGACGCATCGGCAGCGGCGCGCTCCACCGCCTCCTGCGAGACGAAGTTGCGCGCCCTCAGGTCGCGCGCCCGCCCCGCATCGCGCGCCGACGCCTTCGCCAGCTCGCACACTTCGCGCACGTGCGCCTTGGCGGTTTGCAGTTGCTCGCGCGACATCCGCTCGCGCGCGGTGAGGTCGTCGTTCCAGAGCGTGAGCAGCACCTGGCCCGGGCGCACCCTGTCGCCTTCGGTCACGTTCAGCCGCTCGATGCGCCCGCCTGTGGGCGGCGCGAGTTTGGCCCGCCGGCAGGGCATGACCGAACCCGCGCGCGTGTTCGCCACCGTGGTTTCCACGCGGCCGACGTCG
>DAIRFM010000043.1:0-9115 GCA_036795025.1 Burkholderiales bacterium
ACTCTCGACCTCAACCTTGGCAAGGTTGCGCTCTACCAACTGAGCTACTCCCGCAGGAGGATGCGAATTATACCGGGGTTTGGCCCCCGCGATCAACCATGTTTTAGCACCGTGGGCATGGCCATCTTGAGGTAATAAAACATGGACCACAGGGTGAGCGCCGCCGCGAGCAGTATCAGCCCGGTGCCCCATTGCTGCGGCCGGAACACGCCGATCGCGTCGTGGTAGAGCAGCATCGGGACGGCCACCATCTGCGCCACGGTCTTGATCTTGCCGATGAAGGACACGGCGACGCCCTTCGCCGCGCCGAGCAGCGCCATCCACTCGCGCAACGCCGAGATGGCGATTTCCCTGCCGATGATAATCACGGCGATGACCGCATCGAGACGGTTGAGATCGACCAGCACGATCAGCGCCGCCGCCACCATCAGCTTGTCGGCCACCGGATCGAGAAAGGCGCCGAACGCGGACACCTGGTTGAGTTTGCGCGCGAGGTAACCATCGAGCAGGTCGGTGATCGCGGCGACGGTGAAGATGACCGTCGCGATCAGGTTTTTTTCCGGCAGCGCGAGCCAGGTGGACGGAAAGTAATACACGCCCACGAACAGCGGGATCATCACGATGCGCATCCAGGTGAGCGCATTGGGAAGGTTGAATCGCATTGGCGAATATCCAAATATGCGCGACGTTCGTCGCCCGCGGCAGGCTGCGGCAGGAAACGCAGGGCGCCCATAGCCCGAGCTCGCGGCATCAGCTGTCAAGATACCTCAATCAGCCGATTCTTAGTGCAACTCCCGGTAAATTTTTTCCGCCAGCTTGCGGCTGATGCCGTGCACCTGGGCCAGATCGTCTATGCTCGCGCCGATCACGCCTTTCAGGCCGCCGAAGCGCGCCAGCAGTTCCCTGCGCCGCTTGGCGCCTATGCCGCTGATGCCCTCCAGGGACGAAGTCAGGCGGGCCTTGTCACGGCGCGCGCGGTGGCCGGTGATGGCGAAGCGGTGCGCCTCGTCGCGTATGGCCTGGATCAGATGCAGCCCCGGATTGTCGCGCGCAAGCTGGATGCTGGTCCTGGCGTCGGCGCATACCAGTTGTTCCAGCCCCGGCTTGCGTTCCTCGCCCTTGGCTACGCCGAACAGAAAGATGTCGTTCATACCCAGCTCGGCCAGGACCTCCCGTGCCACGTTCACCTGGCCCTTGCCGCCGTCGATCAGGATCAGGTCCGGCACGACGCCCTCCCCGCGCGAAATCTTCTCGTAGCGGCGCTGCAGCACCGAGCGCATGGCGGCGTAATCGTCCCCGGCCTGGATGCCGGCGATGTTGTAGCGGCGGTATTCCGAGTTGCGCAAGTCGAAACGATCATAGACGACGCACGATGCCACGGTAGCTTCGCCCTGAGTATGGCTGATGTCGAAACACTCGATGCGCTGCACCGTGTCCGGCAGGCCCAGGGCTTCGCGCAGGGCGGCGAGCCGCACCTCCTGGTTGCTCGCATGGGAGAGCCGCTGCGCCAGCGCCAACTGGGCGTTTTTCTGCGCCATCTCCAGCCAGGCGCGGCGCTGCCCCTGCGCCCGGGTCACGAGCTGCACCGGGTGTCCGGCCTGCTCCGCCAGCACGGCCTCGGTCTCCTGCGCGTCGAACTCGGCGCCGACCACGATGACCGCCGGCACCTGCCGGTTGACGTAATGCTGCGCGAGAAAGGCCTGCAGCACCTCAGCCGCCGTGCCGCCCTCGGCGTTGTGCGGGAAAAAGCTCTTGTCGCCCAGATGGCGGCCCTTGCGCACCATCACCAGATTGACGCAGGCTGCCGCGTTTTCCCCGGCGCAGGCGATCACGTCGGCATCGCCGCCGGTGCTGCTCTCCGCGTACTGTTTCTGCTGCGTCGTCGACAGCGCCTGGATCTGGTCGCGGTAGAACGCGGCCTGCTCGTAGCGTAGCGCCTCCGCCGCCTGCTGCATTTTTTGTCCCAGGGTCTGCAGCACGTCGTCCTCGCGCCCTTGCAGGAACAGTTCAGCGTTCTTCACATCCGCGGCGTAGCTGTCGCTGTCGATCAGCCCCACGCAGGGTGCCGAGCAGCGCCGGATCTGGTGCAGCAGGCAGGGCCGCGAGCGGTTCTGGAACACCGAATCCTCGCAGGTGCGCAGGCGGAAAATCTTCTGCAACAGTTGAATGCTCTCGCGCACCGCGCCGGTGTGCGGGAACGGGCCGAAGTAGCGGTGCTTGCCGTCGAGCGCGCCCCGGTGGAAACCCAGCCGCGGGTAAGCGTGGCCGCTCAGCATCAGGTAAGGATAGGACTTGTCGTCGCGGAACAGGATGTTGTAGCGCGGAGCGAGCGACTTGATCAGATTGTTTTCCAGGATCAGCGCCTCGCCCTCGGAGCGCGTCGCCGTGGTTTCGACGGCAGCCACCTGCGACAACATGAGTTCGATGCGCGGGCTCTGCGCGGTCTTCTGGAAATACGAGCTGACGCGCTTTTTCAGGTCGCGCGCCTTGCCCACGTAGAGCACGTCGCTCCTGGCGTTGAGCATGCGGTACACGCCGGGCAGGTGCGGCAGGCCGCTTATCAGTGCCTGCGCGTCGAACACCGGCGCGGAATTGGCAGGTATCGTCATCGCGGCTGCAGCTCGGCAACAATGTCGCGGAATACCGCCTGGAACATGGCCTCGGTAAGTCTTTTCGTCTGCGTATTATAGCGGCTGCAATGATAGCTATCGTAGAGCCGGATGCCCTCGGGCGAGCCCGGCGTCGGCGGCAAGGCATGTACCGCGTGATGGCCGAATTTGCAGCTTGCGCGCTTGAGCCCGCAGGCCATGAGCACGGCCTGGTGGGCGACGCTGCCCAGCGCCAGGATCACGCGCGGCGGTCTTAGTCGCAACTCGGCCGCGAGGAAACGGTTGCAGCGCCGGATTTCCTCCGGCAGCGGCTTGTTTTGCGGCGGCAGGCATTTCACTGCATTGCTGATGCGGCAATTCTTCAGCACCAAAGGATCGTCGGCGCGCTCCGATGCCGCCTGGCTGGCAAAACCGAACGCATGCAGCGTGCGGTAGAGCAGGATGCCGGCATGATCGCCGGTAAATGGCCGTCCGGTGCGATTCGCCCCGTGCATCCCCGGCGCGAGGCCGACGATCAGCAAATCCGCTGCCGCATCGCCGAACACGGGCACCGGCAGTGCGTGATAACCGGGATGGTCCCGCCGCACCTGATCGAGGAAGCCGGCGAGCCGCGGGCAGTCGCGGCAGTCGAGGCTGAAGCTGTCGGGCATATGAGACGCTGCGTAATCAGCCGGATCGGCGCCCGCCGCTCACGCCAGGCCGGCGACGAAGCGGTCCAACCCCGCCTTGGCCAGTGTAAAGCGAGCGTTCCGCTGCAGCGCTTCCAGGCCGTGCACGAGGCGCACGCCGCGCATTGCCTCGGCGCGGCGCCGATTCAATGTGCCGGCGAGCCGGTCGAGCAGCTCGGGTGCCGCGTCAGGCGCATTGCACAACAGCACCATGTCGCAGCCCGCCGCAAGCGCGGCCTCGCCTCGCTCCAGCACGCCCCCGGCCACGCTTGCACCTTCCATCGACAGGTCATCGCTGAAAATCATGCCGTCGAAATCCAGCTGTCCGCGCAAGATCTGCTGCAGCCATTTGGACGAAAACCCGGCCGGATTCGCGTCGACCTTCGGGTAGATCACGTGCGCCGGCATCACCGCCGACAGCCCGTGCTTGATCAGTCGCCGGTAAGGAAGCAGATCGACGGCCTCGATTTCGGCATAGCCGCGCTCGTCGACCGGCAGCGCAAGGTGCGAATCGGCGCGTACGTAGCCGTGTCCTGGAAAATGCTTGCCTACGCTCGCCATGCCGGCTTCGCGCAGGCCCGCGATCAGGCCGGCCGAGAGCTGCGCGATCGCCTCGGGTTCCGAGTGGAAGGCGCGGTCGCCGATCACGCCGCTCGCGCCGAAATCCACGTCCAGCACCGGGGTGAAGCTGAAGTCGACGCCGCAGGCGAGGAGCTCGCTCGCCAGCACATAAGCGACGTCGCGCGCCGCCGCGCACGCCTGGGCGCGATCGCGATCCCAGGCTTCGCCCAGGCGCCGCATTGCCGGTATGCGCGAAAATCCTTCCTGGAAGCGCTGCACCCGGCCGCCTTCGTGATCGACCGCGATCAGCAGTTCGGGCTGGCGCAGGGCGCGGATGGCCGCCGTCAGTTCGCCTAGCTGTTGCGGCGAGCGATAATTGCGCGAAAACAAAATTACGCCGCCGACCAGCGGATGGCGCAACAGCTCGCCCTCGGCCGCGCTCAATCGCAGGTCTGCAATGTCGAGCATCACCGGGCCCAGACTTTCACTCACGGTCTTCACTCATGCTGATCGCCTTCCAGGACCACGAAGGCACAGGCCATCTCGACCTCGTCGCTCAAGCTGAGATGCGCCCGCCTGATGCCGCGCTGCTCGAGCAGCGCGGCGAGCGGTTCCGAAAACTTCAAATAAGGCCTGCCCGAGCGCTCGTTGGCGACGCTGACATTGTGCCAGTTGACCGGGAAATGGATGCCCGTGCCCATGGCTTTGGAGAACGCTTCCTTGGCGGCAAATCGTTTGGCGAGGTAGTGGGCGGGCTTCACATGCGCGCAAAAACGCTGATATTCATCATCGACCAGGACGCGCCGCGCGAAGCGGCGGCCGAAGCGCGCCAGCGCGCGCTCGATGCGGCGGATATCGATCAGGTCGGTGCCGGTGCCGAGGATCACGCGCGCCGGGCTTCGGTCATCAGCCGTCTCATCTGGCGCACCGCCGCCTCCCAGCCGATGAACACCGCCTGCGCCACGATCGCGTGGCCGATGTTGAGCTCTGCAATGCCCGGCACGGCGGCGATCGGCCCGACATTGTCGTAGTTCAAACCGTGCCCTGCGTTCACCTTCAGGCCGATGCTGTTGCCATACTCGACCGCCTGGCGGATGCGCTTGAACTCGGCCAGCTGTTCCTCTCCTGCCGTGTCGGCGTAATGGCCGGTGTGAAGCTCGATCACCGGCGCGCCGGCTGCCTTGGCCGCGTCGATCTGGGCCGTATCGGCATTGATGAACAGCGACACGCGGATGCCCGAGCCGGCGAGCAACTCGCACGCCTGGCGCACGCGCTCGAACTGGCTGACGATGTCGAGCCCGCCCTCGGTAGTCAGCTCCATGCGCCGCTCCGGCACCAGGCAGACATCGTGCGGACGGATGCGCAGCGCGATCTGCAGCATTTCGCGCGTCACTGCGGATTCCAGGTTCATGCGTTTGGTCAGTTGCGAGCGCAGGGTCTCGACGTCGCGGTCCTGAATGTGACGCCGGTCCTCGCGCAAATGCAGAGTGATGGCGTCGGCGCCGGCGCCCTCGGCAAGCAAGGCGGCGCGCACCGGGTCCGGGTAAGTCGTGCCGCGCACCTGACGCAGCGTAGCCACGTGGTCGATATTCACGCCGAGTTCGATCATAGTTGTCGCAGCTCCTCGAATATGCGCCGGCTGTTGAGCGGCTTTTGTTCCAGGCGATGGCTGATGAGCAGGCGCATCAACGCCTTCGCCTGCTGCAGGGTCAGCGGATCGCTGTAGTCGTCGCGCACGATGTCGAGCAGCGTCTGCCCTGAGAGCACCAGTCCCGCGTGCGCGGCGCCGTTCACCGCCACCGGCCCGCGCTCCGGCTCGTAAGCATAAGACTTGCACGGGTCGATCTCGGCGCCGCTCGCGCTGTCGCGGTCCAGCGCCATGGCGTAGCCCAGTTCGCGCAGCAGCGCCTTTTCGAAACGGCGCAGCACCGCGCCGGGCTCGGGTTCCTCGGCCAGGCGCGCGAGCGCCGCCTGATAGTCGAGGAACAGCTTTTCGTGCGCGTCTTCGCGCGGCAGCAGTTTCAACAGCAGCTCGTTGAGATAGAAGCCGCACAGGAGCGCCCTGCCCTGCAGGCGCCGCTGCCCTCCTTGCCATTCCGCGCGCAGCAGCAGGCGCAGCTCGCCGCGCCCGGACCAGGACAGACCCAGGGGCTGGAACGCCATGATGCTGCCGCGCAGCGCGGAACGCGGGCGCTTGGCCCCGCGCGCCACCATGGCGACGCGGCCGTGAAAGCGGGTGAAGGTCTCCACCACCAGGCTGGTCTCGCGGAATGCGTAGGTATGCAGAACGTATCCGGGCTGGTTGTCCTGCCGTGCACGCGCGGTCATTGGACTACCTTGTCGCTGCGCGTCAAGGATTCGCCCTTGGGGCGGCCCATCGGGCTCATGGTTCGAATCCGAGGTTCTTGAGCGTGCGCTCGTCATCGGCCCAGCCCTGCTTGACCTTGACCCAGATTTGCAGGAACACCTTGCCGCCGAACAGCTTCTCCATGTCGCGCCGCGCTTCGGTCCCGATCAGCTTCAGCTTCTCGCCGCCCTTGCCGATGACCATCGCCTTGTGGCTGGCTTTATCGACAATGATCGCCACATGGATGCGGCGCAGCTTGCCCTCGGTTTCGAATTTTTCGATTGAAGTGCTCGCGCCATAAGGCAGCTCGTCACCGAGCTGTCGAAACAGCTTCTCGCGCACCAGTTCCGCCGCGAGAAAGCGTTCGCTGCGGTCGGTCACCTCGCCTGCAGCGTGGATCGCGGGCTGCTGCGGCAAATGCTGGCGCAGCGCTTGCAGCAACTGCGGCGTCTGCTCCCCGCTCTTGCCGCTGACCGGCACGATATCGGAAAAATCGCGCTCGGACTGCAGTTGCGCCAGCAGTGGCAGCAGGCGCTTCTTGTCCGCCAGGCGATCGATCTTGTTTACCGCCAGCACCACCGGATGCCCGGGCGGCAGCAAGTCGAACACCTGACGGTCTTCGCGGCTGATGCCCCCGGCCTCGATTACGACCAGGATCACGTCCACGTCCTGCAGAGCCTGGGTGATGCTGCGGTTCATCAGGCGGTTCAGGACGCTGGCGTTCTTTGTCTGGAAGCCGGGAGTGTCGACAAACACGTACTGTGTATCTGCATTGGTGAGTATGCCGGTGATGCGATGGCGCGTGGTCTGCGCCTTGCGCGAGGTGATGCTGATTTTTTCCCCGACCAGATGGTTCAGCAGCGTGGACTTGCCGACATTGGGCCGGCCGACGATGGCGATGGTGCCACAGCGAAAACCTGCGGGCTTCATTGCTGCATCTGTGCGAACGCGAGCTGCGCCGCTTCCTGCTCGGCGATGCGCCGGCTTGCGCCGAAGCCGGTGGTGCGGATTGCCAACTGCGGGATCTGGCACTCCACCTGGAACAGCTGATTATGCGCCGCGCCCTGGGTCGCCACGACGGCATATTGCGGCAGCGGGATTTTCCGGGCTTGCAGCAGCTCCTGCAGCAGGGTCTTGGGATCCTTGCCCAGGGTTTGCGGATCGAGGTGTTCGAGCAAGGAAGCGTACAGGCCGCGGATCACGCCCTGGGCTGCGGCGAAACCTCCGTCGAGGAAGACTGCGCCGAACAAGGCTTCCAGGCCATCGGCCAGGATCGAAGGACGGCGGAAACCGCCGCTCTTCAGCTCGCCTTCCCCCAGGCGCAGGTAAGTTCCCAGTTCCATCTGCTGCGCCAGTTCGGCCAGGGTTTCCTGCCGCACCAGGTTCGCGCGCAGGCGCGACAGCTCGCCCTCCTTCAATTCGCCGAATCGCTGGTACAACTCATGCGCGACGCAGCAATTGAGGACGCTGTCGCCGAGAAACTCGATACGCTCGTTGTGCGCAACGCTGTGGCTGCGGTGGGTCAGCGCCTGTTGCAGCAGGGACGCTTGCGCGAAGCTGTACCCCAGTTTGCGCTGCAGCGGCCCGTAGTCCATCGCGCCGGGGGCGGGTGCTACTCTTTGTCCGCGCCGCCGCCCGGCGCGGTGCTGGCGGCAAAGTCGATCAACAGTGACACGTTGGCGAACAACGGAATTTTCTTTGCGTAGGCGAATGAGATGACGACTTCGCCGCCGTCCTTGCCGATTTCCAGCTCCGCTCCGGTCACCGCCGAAATGTTGTCGATGCTGGCGCGGCGATCGAACGCTTTGCGTATCTCGATCACGCTTCCGGTCCGCCCTTCCCCGGCGGCAATGGCGACGATGGCTTTCTTAGCGGTCATGAAATCAGCGTAGGCAGGCGCGATTTTCATAGCGCCCACGGCGGCCAGCGCCACCACCACGCCGATCAAAAAAATCACCAGAAAACTGACTCCGCGTTGCTTGTTGCGCATGATTGCCTAGCTCCCTATTTGAACTGTCCGAAGCGCCTCAGCTCACTGAAATTGAACCAGATAAAAAATGCCTTGCCGACGATATTGGCCTCGGGCACGAAGCCCCACACGCGGCTGTCGCTGCTGTTGTCGCGGTTGTCGCCCATCATGAAGTAATGACCCGGCGGAACCTTGCACACCACGCCGTCATTATTGTAAATGCAATTTTCCCGCAGCGGGAACTGTTTTGCATAGGGCGAAGCGGCCGGCTCGTTCGCGTCCAGCAGGATCGCGTGCTCGGTCTTCCCCAGCGTCTCCGTGTACAGCTTCAGGTACTGAATCTTGTCTTTGAGCAGATAGTCGCCCGTCTCTTTCAGCGGCACGTCCCGGCCGTTGATGGTGAGGCGCTTGTTCTGGTATGCCACCTTGTCTCCGGGCAGGCCGACGACGCGCTTGATGTAATCGACCGACGGATCGTCGGGGTAACGGAAGACCATCACGTCGCCCCGTTCGGGCTCATTGATGTCGATGATTTTCTTGTTGATCACAGGCAGGCGGATGCCGTAGGTGTACTTGTTGACCAGGATGAAATCGCCGACCAGCAGGGTCGGGATCATCGAGCCGGAAGGGATCTTGAACGGTTCCACCAGAAACGAGCGCAGCAGGAACACGATCAGGATCACCGGGAAAAAGCTCTTCGGGTATTCGATCCACCACGGCTCCTTCGCGCCGGCCGCGCGGTGCTTGCCGAAATAGACCGCATCCATGGCCGAAACGATGCCGGTGATGACCAGCAGACTGAACAGCAGCAGTGCGAAATTCATTCGTTTTCCTACGAGGGGCGACCTAAATCGCGCCGCTCATTGTTACAGAGTTACGATGTTGCGCGGACGAAAGATTGTCCGCACTTGCGCGGACGGCGCCCCGTCCGCGCGGATCGCCGATTGCGCGCGGATGAAAA
>DAIRFM010000278.1:0-3266 GCA_036795025.1 Burkholderiales bacterium
CGTGATGACTTTCACCGCATCCTTGGACTGCACCGTCGCCAGCGCGGTGCCCGCGTAGATGGGCCGCACGAACGTGTCGGGCGATTTGACGGCGACGATCTCGGAAATCTGCGCCACATCAAGCAGGGCGGCGATGCGCGGAGCGGCATTCTTGCCGAAGCTGGTCGCAGGAGCGAGGATATGGCTGTAACCGGACGCAATGGACACGACCAGGGCAGCGAGGCTTTCGGCGAGTTCGTCTTTGTACTGGGGCGCATCCGCGACCAGCACTTTTTTCACGCCGGCGATCTGCGCCGCGGCCTGTGCGGCGGCGGCGCAACCGCCGCCGGCTACCAGTACCACGATGTCTCCGCCTATTTTCGCAGCTGCGGCAACGGTATTGAGCGTGGCGCCCCTGATGGTCTGATTGTCGTGATCGGCAATAACGAGTATGGGCATTTAGATCACCTTGGCTTCGTTGCGGAGTTTTTCGACCAGCGTCTTTGCGTCCGGCACCTTGGCACCGGCCTTGCGCTTGGGCGGCTCTTCCACCTTGAGGGTGGTGAGGCGGGGCCTGACATCGACGCCGAGCGCATCGGGCTTGAGCGTCTCCATCGGCTTCTTCTTCGCCTTCATGATGTTGGGCAAAGTGACGTAACGCGGCTCGTTCAGGCGCAGGTCGGCGGTAATCACTGCCGGCAGCTTGACCGAAATCGTTTCCAGGCCGCCATCGACTTCCCGGGTGACCTCGGCCCTGCCGTCGGCGATTTTCACTTTCGAGGCGAACGTGGCCTGGGACCAGCCCAGCAGCGCGGACAACATCTGCCCCGTCTGGTTGCAGTCGTCGTCGATCGCCTGCTTGCCGAGAATGGCGAAATTCGGGTTTTCCTTCTGCGCCACGGCTTTCAACAACTTCGCCACGGCGAGCGGCTCCAGTTCAGCGTCGGTTTCGACCAGGATGGCACGGTCGGCGCCGAGCGCGAGGGCGGTGCGCAGCGTCTCCTGGCTCGCGGCGGTGCCGCAGGACACGACCAGAATTTCCTTGACCACGCCCGCCTCTTTCAGGCGCACCGCCTCTTCGACGGCGATTTCATCGAAAGGATTCATCGACATCTTCACGTTCGCGGTCTCGACGCCCGAGCCGTCGGCCTTGACGCGCACCTTGACGTTGTAATCGACCACCCGCTTGACGGGCACTAGGACTTTCATCGACTTGCTCCGAAGGAAATGAAAAAAATTAGACTGAAATTATAGCGCAAGACGACCCTGCCATTGTCAGGGACTTAGTACCTGTTGCCAAAAGCGGCTGGGTGCGGAGGGAAGGATCCCACCCCTTCCCTCGACCCCATTGTTCGTGGGATGAAGGTTTTTCCTCGGCCGGAGACACTTTGTTTGCTTCCGGCTGGTCCAGCTTAGGGTTGTCTGGAGCAAAGGCGGCATTTGGAGTAGAGTTCTATTTTTCACATACGATAAACCTTTTTCATGAATGTGAAAATCTCTGGCCTCCCGTTTCGGCCATTTAAGGAGACAGCAACATGGAAATCGGTATTCTTGCCTACGGCGCCTATATTCCGCGACGCCGGCTCGCGCGCAAATCGGTCGCTGATGCGAACGCCTGGTTCAACCCCGCGCTCAAGGCCCAGGCCAGGGGCGAGCGCTCGATGTGCAACTGGGATGAAGATGCGGTGACCATGGCCGTCGAGGCGGCGCGCGACTGCCTCACCGGGCTCGCCCGGGACGAGATACGCGCGGTTCAACTCGCTTCGACCTCATTTCCGTTTGAGGATCGGCTGAACTCGGGCATCGTCGCGCAGGCGCTGAATCTGGGGGCCGAGATTTCGGCGCTCGACGTCGGCTCGTCGCAGCGCGCCGCTACGGCCGGGCTGGCGGCTGCGCTTCAGGGCACGCTCGCCGGCGGACAGGCGCTGTTCCTCGCGTCGGACAAACGCCGCACCAAGGCCGGGAGCACGCTCGAGATGACCAGCGGCGACGGCGCGGCGGCGTTCTTGATCGGCGCGGGCAAGGTGATCGCGAAGCTCGTCGGCGCCCACAGCCGCACGGTGGATTTCGTCGATCATTATCGCGGCCAGGGTTTCGCCTACGACTACGTCTGGGAAGAACGCTGGATCCGCGACGAAGGCTACGCCAAGATCGTGCCGGCGACGCTCGCCGGTTTATTCAAGAAATGTGCAGTGGAGCCCGGTTCTATCGCCCATTTCTGCATGCCCTGCACGATCGGCAAGGTGGCCGCGTCGGTGGCCAAGAAAGCCGGCATTCCGGAAGGCGCGGTGCGCGACAACCTGCACGCCGTCTGCGGCGAGACCGGATGCGCGCACTCGCTGGTGATGCTGGCCGATGCGCTCGCTGTAGCCAAGCCGGGCGAGCGGATTCTGGTGGTCGGTTTCGGCCAGGGCTGCGATGCGTTGCTGTTCGAGGCGACCGCGGACCTGCAACAACTGCCGCCGCGCAAGGGTGTGCGCGGCTATCTCGCGCGGCGCCGCGAAGAGACCAATTACAATCGGTTCCTGGCCTTCAATGACCTGGTCACGCTCGAGCGCGGCATGCGCGCCGAGCTGGACAAGCAGACGGCGCTCTCGACCCTGTATCGCAAACGCGACATGATCCTCGGTCTGGTCGGTGGGCGCTGCGGCAAATGCGGCACGCTGCAGTTTCCGAAATCGAATGTCTGCGTCAATCCCGACTGCAACGCTTTTCACACCCAGACCGACCATCCTTTCGCCGAGATGAGCGGCAAGGTCAACTCCCACACCGCCGACCAGCTCACCTATTCGCCCGATCCACCCGCCATATTCGGCATGGTGCAATTCGACGCCGGCGGGCGCCTGTTGGCCGATTTCACCGATGTGGACATAGCCGAAGTGAGCGTCGGCTTGACGATGCGCATGGTGTTCCGCATCAAGGACTACGACTCGCAGCGCGGATTCACGCGTTATTTCTGGAAGGCGACACCTGCCGGTGCCGCGAAGGAGGCATGACATGGCTAACGGCATACGTGACAAGGTTGCGATTCTCGGCATGGGCTGTTCCAAATTCGGCGAGCGCTGGGACAAGGAAGCCGACGATCTGATGGTCGAGGCCTTCGAGGAAGCGATTCAAGACGCAGGTATCGAGAAGAACCAGATCGAAGCTGCCTGGCTCGCCACGGCGATCGAGGAGATGCATGTGGGCAAATCGGGAATTCCGCTCGCCCAGGCTCTCAGATTGCCCTTCATTCCGGTGACGCGCGTGGAGAACTACTGCGCCAGCGGCACCGAGGCTTTTCGCGG
>DAIRFM010000279.1:0-3265 GCA_036795025.1 Burkholderiales bacterium
TTCGTGCGCTCGGCCGACAAGATCGACGATGGGGACCGCATCCTGCTGCAGACGGTCGCCCGCGTCGTCATCAGCGATGGCGATGGGTCGCTGGCACAACAGCTCGAAAGGGTCCGTGCTGCACCGACCTCGATCCCGCCGCTGCCAGCCGCGCGCAGCCGTGGCCCCGAATCCCCGGCCGCGATCGAGCACCCTGAGCGCGACCTGATTTTCGCGAACGGGCTGGGCGGGTTCACTCCGGATGGGCGGGAGTACGTCATCACCATCGTTCCCGGTCGGATGACGCCTGCACCGTGGGTGAATATCCTGGCGAATCCGTCGTTTGGAACCCTGATTTCCGAGAGCGGCAGCGCCAACACCTGGAGCGAAAACGCGCATGAGTTCCGTCTCACGCCGTGGTCGAATGACCCGGTCGGCGATGCAAACACCGAGGCGTATTACCTGCGCGACGAGGAAAGCGGCCGCTTCTGGTCGGCCACGCTGCTGCCCCGCGTACCGGGGGGCGGCGCGGCGCCGTATGTCACGCGTCATGGCTTCGGCTACAGCGTTTTCGAACACAGCGAGGACGGCGTCGACTCCGAGCTGTGCGTGTACGTGGCGATCGACGCGCCGGTCAAGTTCGCGGTGTTGACTTTGCGCAATCGTTCGGGCCGCATGCGCCGGCTTTCCGTCACCGGCTACCTGGAATGGGTGCTTGGCGACGAGCGCGCGAAAACACGGATGCACGTGATTACCGGGCTTGATTCCGACAGCGGCGCGCTGTTCGCGCGCAATGCTTACAACACGGACTTCGCAGGGCGTACGGCGTTCTTCGATGTCGGCGACGTGGGCGACATTGCGGAGCGCAGCTTTTGTGGCGATCGCGGCGAGTTCCTCGGACGCAACGGCACGCTGCGCAATCCGGCTGCGATGTCGCAGTCCCGGCTTTCCGGCACGGTGGGTGCCGCGCTGGATCCATGTGCCGCAATCCAGGTTCCATGCGAGTTGGCCGATGGGCAGGCGCGCGAGATCGTCTTCCGCCTCGGCGCCGAACACAACGCCGACGCGGCTCGTGATCTGGTGCGGCGTTCGCGCGGCTCCATGGCCGCGCACGACGCCCTGGCAAAGGTGACGCAGTATTGGCGGCACACGCTGGGCGCCGTGCAGGTAAAAACGCCGAACCGGTCGCTTGACGTGCTGACCAACGGCTGGCTCGTGTACCAGATCCTGGCGTGCCGGGTGTGGGCGCGCAACGCGTTCTATCAATCGAGCGGCGCGTTCGGCTTCCGCGACCAATTGCAGGATGTGATGGCGCTGGTCCATGCCGCGCCGGAGTTGGTGCGCGAGCACCTGCTGCGCTGCGCGTCGCGCCAGTTTCCCGAAGGCGATGTCCAGCACTGGTGGCATCCGCCGTCGGGGCGCGGCGTGCGTACCCATTGTTCGGATGATTACCTGTGGCTGCCGTTGGCGACGTGTCGCTACGTGCTGACCACAGGCGACACCGGTGTGCTCGACGAACCCGTCCATTTCATAGACGGCCGCGCGCTGGAGGCCGGAGAGGAATCTTGCTACGAGCTGCCGAGGCAGTCGACAGAAGTGGCCGGCCTGTACGACCACTGCGTGCGGGCGATTGAGCGGGGCCTGCGCTTCGGAGTTCACGGCTTGCCGCTGATGGGCTCGGGCGACTGGAACGATGGCATGAACCTTGTCGGTGTTGGAGGTAAAGGTGAAAGCGTCTGGCTCGGGTTTTTCCTGTATGCAGTGCTGATGCAATTCAGCGAGCTCGCGCAGCGGCGTGATGACCCGTCCTTCGCCGCGCGCTGCTTGAGCGAGGCGGCTCGACTGCATGACGCTATCGAGCACAGCAGTTGGGATGGCGACTGGTACCGCCGCGCCTGGTTTGACGATGGCTCGCCGCTGGGCTCTGCGGAAAACTCCGAATGCCGAATCGATTCGATCGCGCAGAGCTGGTCGGTCCTGTCCGGAGCGGGCGACGCCGAGCGCGCCCGCAAGGCCATGGACGCGGTCGACAGGCACCTCGTTCGCCCGGATGGTGCGCTGATCCAGTTGCTGGATCCACCGTTCGACCGATCCGAACCCAATCCCGGCTACATCAAGGGGTATCTGCGGGGCGTGCGCGAGAATGGCGGCCAGTACACCCATGCGGCAGTCTGGGCCGCAATGGCGTTCGCGGCATTGGGCGACGCCGAGCGTGCGTGGAAGCTGTTCACCATGATCGATCCGGTGAATCACGCGAACTCGGCGGATTCGATTGCGGTCTACAAGACAGAGCCCTACGTTCTCGCGTCGGACGTCTATGCGCTCGCGCCGCACACCGGCCGCGGCGGCTGGACGTGGTACACGGGCGCGGCCGGCTGGATGTACCAGTTCACCCTGGAATCGCTCCTGGGCCTGAGGCTTGTGATGGACAAACTGCATTTTTCGCCGTGCGTGCCCGCGGACTGGAAATCATTCGAAGTGCACTACCGGTATCGGGAGACTGTCTACCACATTACGTTGCTGCAAACGGTTGGCGCAGACGGCGGGACGAAGCTGATAATCGATGGTGTCGAGCAGTCCGGCCCGGCTGTCCCGCTGGTTAATGACCGCCAGCAACACTCGGTCGAGGTGACAATACACCGTGTACCCAGTTAGCGAAGGAGATTCAAGATGCAACTCGGCATGATCGGGTTAGGGCGTATGGGAGCCAGTTTGGTGCGGCGCCTGACGAAGGATGGCCACAAGTGCGTCGTCTACGACGTGAGCCCGGCCGCGGTGAAGAAGATCGCGGGCCGCGGCGTTCGGGGCTCCGTCTCGATCGACGAGCTGGTCGCGAAGCTGGCCAAACCGCGCGCGATCTGGGTGATGGTTCCCGCCGGCGTGGCCGGCAAGACAGTCGAGGAACTGGCCTCGCGCATGGATGCCGGTGACATCATCATCGACGGCGGCAACAGCTACTACCGCGACGATCTCCTGAGAGCGAAGGCGCTCAAGCGGAGGGGCATACATTACGTCGATTGCGGCACCAGCGGCGGGGTGTTCGGGCTGGAGCGCGGCTACTGTCTGATGATCGGCGGAGAGGACCGGGTCGTCAAGCACCTGGACCCGATTTTCAGGAGCATCGCGCCCGGGGTCAAGGCAGCGCCGCGCACCCCAGCGAAGAAGGGTGCTCCTGGTCCCGCCGAGCACGGATATCTGCATTGCGGCCCGACCGGCGCGGGCCACTTCGTAAAGATGGTCCACAACGGCATTGAGTATGGCCTCATGGCGGCTTATGCCGAAGGGC
>DAIRFM010000280.1:0-1348 GCA_036795025.1 Burkholderiales bacterium
GCCGGGGCCTGGGCACAAGGCGGAACCGTGCTGGCCGCGCCGCTGGCGGCGATGCTGGCCGAGCCGTATTTCGCAAGGCGCCCGCCCAAGAGCTGCGGCAGAGATCTGTTCAACGCCGGCTGGCTGGAGAAATTCTCGATGCGGCGGGCGGCACCGCAGGATGTCGAGGCCACGCTCGCCGAGCTCAGCGCCCGCTCGATCGCCGACGCCGTAGAGCAGTACTGCCCGCAAGCGGATGAACTCTATGTCTGCGGCGGCGGCGCGCACAACCTCAGCGTGCTCGAGCGACTGCGCCGAAATCTGCCCCGTTGCCACATCGCCACCACGGCGGCGCTGGGGATAGACCCGGACTGGGTCGAGGCGATCGCGTTTGCCTGGTTGGCCAAACAAACGCTCGATGGCAGACCGGGAAACCTCGCGGCAGTTACCGGCGCCGGCGGCGAGCGTGTGCTCGGGGCAATTTACCCGGCGTAGCCACCAGCGTATGCCAAAAAAAACGGAAGCCGCAGCTCCCGTTTTACCGGCTTGTCTCGCGCCTTAGCTGGAAAAAGACGATCCGCAGCCGCAGGTACTGGTCGCGTTCGGATTCTTGATCACGAACTGCGCGCCCTCGAGCCCTTCCTGGTAATCGATTTCCGCTCCGACCAGATACTGGTAGCTCATCGCATCGATCAGCAGCGTGACGCCGTTTTTCTCCATCGCGGTGTCATCGTCGTTCTTGACTTCGTCGAAGGTGAAACCGTACTGGAAGCCCGAACAGCCGCCGCCACTGACGAATACGCGCAGCTTGAGCTCGTTATTGCCCTCTTCCTCGATCAACGCCTTCACCTTGTTCGCCGCATTGTCGGTGAAGAGCAACGGGGCGGGCATCTCTGCTACTGCGTTCATGTCCTTACTCCTGAAAATAGTCTAACCACCATGCTCGCACTCAATTACGCGAGGCGATCTTCAACTCAACCGTCTTGCCGCTTTCGGTCACGCCGGAACTGTGCACCAACCGGCCTTCCACGACCGCTCCGAGGTGCATTTCCAGCGTATTGTAATGCACATCCCCTGTGACACGGCAATGGTCCTGAAGTTCGAGAAATTCGGCGGAATGTACGGGCCCGTTTATGGCCCCGTTCACCACCAAGTGGGAAACATGGATCTCGCCGTCTATGCGGGCCTGCTCGCTCAGCACCAGCGTGCTCGGCTGATCTCCCGAGGCAACGACGTTGCCCTTGATCTCGCCATCGACGCGCAGGCCGCCCGCGAAGGTGACGTTGCCTTCGATTCTGGTACCGGCGCCGATCAGGCTGTCGATGCGGTTCTGCGGCTTGTTCGCTTTCTTGCGGAACATGGACTACCC
>DAIRFM010000280.1:1448-3258 GCA_036795025.1 Burkholderiales bacterium
CTGTCACGAGGCCCTTGTGACAGCCTCTAAGACAGGTTGAAGCTCTGCGTCGCCCGCGCCTGGGTGGAGCCGCTTTCGAAAATTCGCACCTGCACCATCTTGACGCGGGCGCCTGGCGCCACCCGGAACGTGCCTTCGACCCGCTGGAAGTACTTGAAACTGATCTTATAAGCCTGGGCCGCCCCTTCTTCCGGGAGCGTGATAATAGCATCTTTGCCGCCCTGCTGCAGGGTCACCAGCAGTTGCAGATTACCTTGGAAGGGCTTGTCGCGCCGGCCGCCCTGCAACAGCAGCAGGCGGTAGCGGAACTCGCCCGGCAGCGCCCCCGGCTCGACCCGGAAGCGGTTGATCAACAGCGTGTTGTCCCGGTGCTCGCTCGGGATCAGGTTCTCGAAAAACGCCAGATCCTCCTTCAGCCGCGCGTTTTCATCCTCCAGCACCTTCACCTGGCGCCCCAATTGGGTCTGCGCGGCACGCTCGATCTGCAGCTTGCTTTCGCTGGCGTTGACGCTGGCGCGCAGCCCAGCGGTTTCCTGAGTCAGTCTGCCGACGCTTTCGCGCAGCTGCGACAACTCCTGCTCCGCCTCGCTCCGGTCGAACCCGGCGAAGCGCCGGCCGGCATCGTAGATCCAGGCCGCCAGGGCGAACGAGCAGGACAATACCGCGACGAGGCCGAGCATCCGCCAGTACCAGGCGACATGGGTCTTCACCGTCATGCGCGGCGCCGAGATGCCGAAGCGCTGGCGGATTTTTTTCAGCAGTTTCAGCGGCATCGCAGCGACTACGGAAGAACCGGCACCTGGCGCAGGCCCAGCGACTCGTCCAGGCCGAACATGAGGTTCATGTTCTGCACCGCCTGGCCCGAAGCGCCCTTGACCAGGTTGTCGATGACCGAGAGCACCACCAGGGTGTCACCACCCTCGGGCCGATGCACCGCGATGCGGCAGGTGTTGGCGGCGCGCACCGAACGCGTGTCTGGATGGCTGCCTGGCGGCAGCACGTCGACGAACGGCTCGCGTGCGTAACGCTCCTCGTACAGTTTCTGAAAATCGAGCTCGCGCGTGATGCGCGCGTACAGCGTGGCATGGATGCCGCGTATCATCGGCGTCAGATGCGGCACAAAGGTCAGGCCGATTTCGCTGCCGATGATCCGCGTCAGGCACTGGACGATTTCCATGCCGTGGCGATGCCCCGGCACGCCGTAGGCCTTGAAATTGTCCGAGGCCTCGGAGAACAGAATATGCGTCTCCGCCTTGCGCCCCGCCCCGCTCACGCCGGACTTGGCGTCGGCGATCAGGTGCCCGGCATCGACCGAGCGCGCCTCGAGCAGGGGCAGCAAACCGAGCTGCACCGCGGTCGGATAGCAGCCCGGGTTGGCGACGATGCGCGCTTTGCGGATCGCCTCGCGGTTGACTTCGGGCAGGCCGTAGACCGCCTGCGGGATAAGCTCGGGGCAGGCGTGCTTCACCTTGTACCATTTCTCCCATTCGGCCACGTTCTGGATGCGGAAGTCGGCGGAAATATCGATGAGGCGCACCCCGGCGTCGACCAGGCGCCAGGCATCGTTCATGGCGACGCCGTGGGGCGTGGCGAAGAACACCACGTCGCACTGATCCAGCGCAGCCGTGGCGGGGTCCGAGAAGGCGAGGTCGACGTGACCGCGCAGGCTGGGAAAGAGCTCGCTCACCGCCATGCCCGCTTCCTTGCGCGAGGTGATGGCGCGCAGTTCAGCCTGCGGATGCTGCGCCAGTATGCGCAACAGCTCTACGCCGGTGTATCCGGTGCCTCCGACCACGCCGATCTTGACCAT
>DAIRFM010000281.1:0-3247 GCA_036795025.1 Burkholderiales bacterium
TCGGCACCTTCTTCGCCTGCGACGGCGGCAGATCGTACAGGTTCTTGTCGATGGGATCACCAGGATGGATCTTGTTTTGCACGCCGTCCAGACCCGCCATCATCATCGCGGCGAAGGCGAGATACGGATTGGCGGTCGGGTCGGGAAAACGCACTTCGACGCGGCGCCCTTTGGGGTTAATGGCATACGGAATGCGGCAGGCGGCCGAGCGGTTGCGTGAAGAATAAGCAAGGTTGATCGGCGCCTCGAAACCGGGGACCAGGCGCTTGTAGGAGTTGGTGCCAGGGTTGGTAATCGCATTCAAGGCCTTCGCATGCTTGATGATGCCGCCGATGTAGTACAGCGCAAAATCGGAGAGTCCGGCGTACTTGTTGCCGGCGAACATGTTTTCGCCGCCCTTCCAGATCGATTGATGCACATGCATGCCGGAGCCGTTGTCGCCGACTATGGGCTTGGGCATGAAGGTGGCTGTCTTGCCATAGGAATGCGCGACGTTCCACACCGTGTACTTGAGAATCTGCAACCAGTCGGCGCGCTTTACGAGCTTTTCGAACATGGTTCCGATTTCACATTGTCCGGGCGCGGCCACTTCGTGGTGATGAACCTCGACCTCGACGCCCTGCTGCTCCATCGCCAGGCACATGGCGTTGCGAATGTCCTGCAGCGTATCCACTGGCGGCACCGGAAAGTAACCGCCTTTCACGGCTGCGCGGTGGGCCATGTTGCCGCCTTCATACTCCTTACCTGAAGACCAGGGGGCCTCCTCGGAATCGATTTTCACGAAGCAGCCGGACATGTCCACGTTCCAGGTAACCGAATCGAACACGAAGAACTCGGGCTCGGGACCGAAATAGGCGGTGTCGCCCAGACCGGTGGACTTAAGGTAGGCCTCAGCGCGTTTGGCGAGAGAGCGCGGGTCGCGGTCGTAGCCCTTGCCGTCGGAAGGCTCGATCACGTCGCAGGTGATATTGAGCACGGTTTCATCGGTGAACGGGTCCAGGCGCGCGGTATCGGCTTCGGGCATGAGCAACATGTCGGAGGCTTCGATGCCCTTCCAGCCGGCGATGGATGAGCCGTCGAAAGCGTGGCCGTCGTCGAATTTTTCCATGGTGAACTGTTTGGCGGGAACAGACACGTGCTGTTCCTTGCCGCGGGTATCGGTGAAGCGCAGATCGACGAACTTCACCTCCTTGTCCTTGATCTGTTTCAGCACGTCGGCTGGGGACATAGCCATTTATTTCTCCTCAAGAAGCGGTTAAAGACAATAAGAATGCGGGAAACGGAGGGTTATAGAGCAGAAAACATGCCATCCGACGAAATCAGAGCAGAGCATTGTGCCATAAGCGAACTCGGATTGTGAACATCGGCAGGGTTGCCCCCATTTAGTGCAGACGGCGACATTTTGCACCGAATTTGTGCATAACTTCCAGGCCATAGTTTCGATGCGCGATTTCTTGTGCGCATCCCTTATACTTTCTCTCCCGGAAGACCAAGCTTGCCAGCAAACTATGATGGAAACTCCACAAGAAATCCTCGCCAGGGCGAGCGAACGCGCGCAACAAATGAACCTGCCTTACGCCGGTGCATTGCTGCCGACCGAAGCGCATACCCTTATGCAGAGCCTTCCACAAGCCAAACTGGTGGATGTGCGCACTCGCGCCGAACTGGAATGGGTAGGCAAGGTGCCAGGCAGCGTTTTGGTCGAATGGAATACGTGGCCGGGCGGCGGCCGCAATCTCAATTTCATCGCCGAATTCGAAGCGCTGATCGGCAAGGGCGCGATCGCCATGCTCTTATGCCGCAGCGGCGCGCGCTCGCACCACGCCGCCATCACCGTGACCCAGGGCGGCTACTTCCGTGCCTACAATGTGCTGCAGGGGTTCGAGGGTGACAGGGACCCGAACGGGCAGCGCAACAGGCTGGGCGGATGGCGCGCGGCCGGTCTGCCTTGGGTGCAGAGTTGATCGGCCACGAGGCGGAAGTCCTGCAGGCCGGGGAGAGCCTGCTCAGCCTGCCGACCAATTCACCAGGCCGCTATAGGCCGTGCCCAGCACCGCCAGCCCGAAGGCGATGCGGTACCAGGCAAACGGCGTGAAATCGTGGTTTGAGATGTAGCGCAGCAGCCAGCGCACGCACAGGAACGCGGAAAAGAAGGCGGAGACGAACCCGACCGTCCACATGCCCGTGTCATCGAGCGAGAGCAGCGCGCGCTCCTTGTATAGCTGATAGGCCGAGGCGGCGAACAGCGTCGGGATGGCAAGGAAAAACGAAAACTCGGTCGCAGCCTTGCGCGACAGGCCGAACAGCAATCCACCGATAATGGTGGCCCCGGAGCGCGAGGTCCCGGGAATCAGCGCAAACGCCTGAGCGATACCCAGTTTCAGCGCATCGGTCCAGCGTAGATCCTCCACCTCGCGGATGCGCACCGTGTGCTCGCGCTTTTCCGCCCACAGGATAATGAAGCCGCCGACAATGAATGCCAGCGCCACCGGCACCGGCTGGAACAACTGCGCCTTGATCGCCTTTCCAAAGGCCAGGCCCAGCACTGCGAGCGGCACAAAGGCGATGGCGAGGTTGAGGGCGAAGCGCTGCGCCTCGCGCTTCGAGCCGAGGCCCGAGATCACGGCGGCGAGCTTCGCCCGATACTCCCAGCACACCGCGAGGATTGCGCCGCACTGGATCACGATCTCGAACAGCTTGCCCTTGTCGTCGTTGAAATCGAGCAGGTCGCCGGCCAGGATGAGATGGCCGGTACTCGACACCGGCAGGAATTCGGTGAGGCCTTCGACCACCCCGAGTATCAGCGCTTTGATGAGAATGACTAGGTCCATAGGTCGGATTGTAAGCGCTGGCGGCGATCCACATCCGTCACGGCAGCAAAAAATTGCACCCGCCGGCCGCCCCCGCATCGCCTCTTGCGGGCGTCGCAGAAAAAAAACGGCGCGTGAACGCGCCATTTTCACCCGCGAAGGACGCGTTCAGGCTTTGGAATAAATCTGCGCGCCCTTTTTCACGAACTCCACCGCCTTCTGTTCCATGCCCTTCGCCAGCGCCGCCTGCTCGTCCACGCCCTGCGCCGCAGCGTAGTCGCGCACGTCCTGGGTGATTTTCATCGAGCAGAAGTGCGGTCCGCACATCGAACAAAAGTGCGCGACCTTGGCGCTGTCCTTGGGCAAGGTCTCGTCGTGGAACTCGCGCGCCTTGTCCGGATCGAGGCCGAGGTTGAACTGATCGTCCCAGCGGAACT
>DAIRFM010000282.1:0-3244 GCA_036795025.1 Burkholderiales bacterium
TGAGATAAATGCCGCTGCTCGAGTCGCCGCTGCCCGCCAGGTGGCAGTGGCCGTCCCACATCTTGCCCGGGTCTATGCCGTCCCAGGCGGCGCGCACCAGTTCGTGCTGGGCCAGCGCTTCGGGCAGGGCCGTGCCACAGGGATTGATGAAGCCCTGCTCGGGCCAGTAGCGCCAAGCGGCGAGCCCGCCCGCGCCGAGGCAAACGCCGGCACCGGCCGCAAGAAATTTTCGGCGAGTGATTTTCAGAACAGCGCGGCTACGTTGGCGCGTCCTTGATATAGCCCTTGAGCATGCGGTTCTCGAACGCCTGTTCCTCCAACACGGCCCTGGCCACGTCGTGAAACGAGAGCAGGCCTACCAGGGTCTCGCCCTCGGTCACCGGCATGTAGCGGATGTGGTGCTCCAGCATGACGCTGCGCAGTTCGTCCACTTCCACGTTTGGAGCTATGGTCCTGGGGTTCCTGACCATGATCGCGTCCACTCGCACGCCCTGGATCGAGCCCCTGTTCTTGTGCAGGGCCTGCAGGACTTCGCGAAAAGTCAGCATGCCCACCATGCTGCCCTGGCTCATAACCACCAGCGAGCCGATGTCCTTCTCGGACATGATGCTGACCCCATCGCTCACCATGCCGTCCGGGGCGATCGTGACCAGCAGCTTACCCTTTATTCTGAGTATTTCCCGAAGTTGCATGATGCCCCCCATTAGCACAAGGCAAACCACAGTTTAGACCAAGCCGCAGGTGCCTGCCAGAGCGTCAGAAACGAGGGAACAAAGTGCGCCGCCCTACGCGATGCGCCATCCGTGCTTATACTGGCAATCTTGGCGAAACACGGGCCGCACACGAAAGAGAAGGCATACCATGCAAGGATCCCGGTTGCTGCAGATCGCGAATCTGCTGTTGGCCTGTTTAATACTAACCGGCGCATCGAGCGCCGGCGCGCAGAGCGCCTACCCCAATCGTCCGATTACCATCGTGGTCGGGTTCTCCGCCGGGGGCACCACCGACATCATCACGCGGCTGATCTCAGACGAACTCAGGAAGGGCCTGGGCCAGCCCATCATCATCGAGAACAGGCCCGGCGCCGGGGGCAACATCGGCGCCGAACTCGTGGCCAGGGCCAAGCCGGATGGCTATACCCTGCTGATGGGCTCGGTCGGCCCGCTCGCGATCAACGCCAGCCTGTACAAGCACATGCCCTACGACAACCTGAAGGACCTGGCGCCGGTCACCCTGGTCGCGCATGTGCCCAACATGCTGGTGGTGAATCCGCGCACCGTGCCGGCGCAGACCTTCCAGGAATTCGTCGCGCTCGCGAAAGCGAATCCGGGCAAATACTTCTACGCCTCCACCGGCAGCGGCACCTCGTCGCATCTGTCGGGCGTGCTGCTCAATCTGCAAGCCGGCCTGGATCTGACCCATGTCCCGTACAAGGGCGCGGTGGCACTGAACGACGTGCTCGCGGGCGATTCGGTGCAGTGCATGTTCGCCACCATCCCGTCGGCGATCCAGCTGGTGCGCGGCGGCAAGCTGCGCGCCTTGGCGGTGACCAGCCTGCATCGCTCGGGGGGCGTGCCGGATGTACCCACCGTCGCCGAATCCGGTTTCCCCGGTTTCGACGCCTCCTCCTGGTTCGGCCTCGTCGGCCCCGCCGGCCTGCCGCGCGAAATCGCGCTGAAGCTGCAGACCGAGGTTGCGCGCATCCTCAAAAATCCGGCCCTGCGCGAGAAGTTCATCCAGCAAGGCGCCGATCCCATCGGCAACACGCCGGATGAGTTCGGCCAATACATGAAAGACGAAACCGCCAAGTGGGCGAAGATCGTGAAGGCTTCGGGCGCGAAGGCGGATTGACATGCATAGCGTAGAGCGCTTCGCCGAATTCGCACTAGCCTTCCGCGCGCAGCCGATTCCGGCCGAAGTGCTGCATCACGCCAAGCGTGCGGTGATCGACTGGTATGCGGCGCTCCTGCCCGGCGCGGTGACGGCGCCGGCGACGCTGCTGGAAAAAGCGCTCGCCGAAGACCTCGACCGCGGCGGGGCGAGGCTCGCGCTCGGACGCAAAGCCACGGTAAGAACCGCGGCGCTGATCAACGCCACCGCCGCGCACACCATGGAGGTGGACGACATCTACCGCGATGCGATCTACCATCCGGGCGCGCCGACCATCGCCGCCGCCCTGGCGGTGGCCGAGGACAGCGGCGCGAACGGCGAGGCCTTCCTGCGCGGCGTCATCGTCGGCTACGAAATATCCACGCGCATCGGCGCGGCCATGGGGCGCGCGCATTATCGTTACTGGCACAACACCGGCACCATCGGCAGCTTCGGCGCCGCGGCCGCGGCTGCCGCCATCTACGGCCTGGATGCAAAACGCTTTGCGCACGCGCTTGCCACGGTCGCGACGTTCGCCGCGGGCCTGCAGCAGGCCTTCCGCATGGATTCGATGTCCAAGCCCCTGCACGCCGGCCACGCCGCGGAAGCAGGACTGCTCGCCGCGCTCGCCGCGCGCGAAGGCGTAACCGGTTCGCTCGACGTGCTCGAGGGCGAAGCCGGCTTCGGCCGCGCCATGAGCGACGGCCCCGACTGGGACCAGGCGACAACCACGCTCGGCACGGATTTTCACATCACCCGCATGACCTTCAAGAACCACGCCTGCTGCGGACACACCTTCGCCGCCATCGACGGTGCGCTCGAACTGCAGCGCGCCCTCGGCGTGAAGGCGGCCGACATCGCCCGCGTGCATGTCGGCACCTACCGCCCCGCGCTGGAAGTGGCCGGCTACGAGCATCCGGCGACGCCCGCCGAGGCGCGCTTCAGTCTCAAGTACGTAGTCGCCACTGCGCTCACTCACGGCAGCGTGCGCCTGGCCGCATTCGAGCCGGCGCGCTTGGCCGATCCCGGAACCCGCGCGCTAATGCAGAAAATCGACCTGGCGGTCGATGCCGAGCTCGATGCGACCTTCCCCGGCCAGCGCGCCGCGCGCGTCGCGATCGAAACCAGAGACGGCCGCCGCGGCGAACATCTGCAACCCACGCGTAAGGGCGATCCTGACATGCCCTTGAGCGATAGCGAACTGGAGGACAAGTTTCTGGAGTTGGCCACGCCGGTACTAGGTGCAGCCGCAGCGCGCGCGCTCGTCGCGCGGTTGTGGACGCTGGAACGCTCCGCTTCTGTATGAAGAAGGAGAGATCATGAAACGCTTGATCATTGCCCCGTTGCTCATGCTGGTTGCCGGCGCCGCAGCGGC
>DAIRFM010000283.1:0-3234 GCA_036795025.1 Burkholderiales bacterium
AGCTTGCGCTCGGTCTTGATCGGGATGATGACTTGGTTCACAAATGTCCTCTATGCAAAACGCGTTTGCGCTCAAGACAGCTGAGCCAAACGTCAAGCTCCCGGCTCGAAACGACTCGCTCGTGCCCCGCGCCTACTTCAGAATCGCCTTGAGTGTCTTGCCCATCTCGGCCGGATTGCGCGTCACCTTGATGCCGCAGGCCTCCATCACGGCCAGCTTCTCCTGCGCCGTACCCTTGCCGCCGGAGATGATGGCGCCGGCGTGGCCCATGCGCTTGCCCGCGGGCGCGGTGACGCCCGCGATGAAGCCGACCACGGGCTTTTTCATGTTGTCCTTCACCCACAGAGCGGCCGTCTCCTCATCGGAGCCGCCGATCTCGCCCACCATGATCACGGCGTCGGTTTCCGGATCGTCGTTGAACTTTTTCATCACGTCGATGTGCTTCATGCCGTTCACCGGATCGCCGCCGATACCGACGCAGGTGGACTGGCCCAGGCCGAGCTCCATCAACTGCCCAACCGCTTCATAAGTCAGCGTGCCCGAGCGCGAAACGACACCGATGCGCCCTTTCTTGTGGATATGGCCGGGCATGATGCCGATCTTGATCTCCTCCGGCGTGATGACGCCGGGGCAGTTCGGCCCGACCAGGAGGGCCCGCTTGTTCTGCTTGCGCATGCGGTCCTTGACCTCGATCATGTCGCGCACCGGAATGCCTTCGGTGATGCAGATCACCAGATCCAGGTCGGCATCGACCGCCTCCCAGATGGCCGCGGCGGCAAAGGGCGGCGGCACGTAGATCACCGAGGTGTTGACCCCCGCCTTCTGCTTCGCTTCCCTGACGCTGGCATAGATCGGGATGCCTTCGAAATCCTCGCCTGCTTTTTTCGGGTTCACGCCGGCGACGAAGCAATTCCTGCCGTTGGCGTAATCGCGCGACATGCGCGTGTGGAATTGGCCGGTCTTGCCGGTGATGCCCTGCGTCACGACGCGGGTGTTCTTGTTGATCAGGATGGACATTTCGTTTCCCTTTTGTTCCCGGATAGGAGGGGATATCCCCCAAGGGGACTTTCCCCTCTAGGGGGATCGAGACCTTCGGGGCGTCTCCCCTCGTGCTCCCCTACTCTGGCGCTGCCACAAAAATTCCTGTGGCAGCCGCTACATTCACTTCACCTGCCCGCGACGGCGGCGACGATTTTCTGCGCCGCGTCGGCCATGTTGTCGGCTGAAATGATCGGCAGGCCGGAATCCTTGAGGATCTGCCTGCCCATCTCGTCGTTGGTGCCTTTCATGCGCACCACCAGCGGCACGGACAGATTGACCTCGCGCGCCGCGGCCACCACACCCCTGGCGATGGTGTCGCACTGCATGATGCCGCCGAAGATGTTGACCAGTATCCCCTTGACCTTCGGGTTCTTCAGCATGATCTTGAACGCTTCGGTCACCTTTTCGGCGGTGGCGCCGCCGCCCACGTCGAGGAAGTTGGCCGGCTCGGCGCCGTACAGCTTGATCGTGTCCATGGTCGCCATCGCCAGCCCGGCGCCGTTCACCAGGCAGCCGATGTTGCCATCGAGCGAGATATACGACAGGTCGAATTTCGACGCCTCGATCTCGGCCGCGTCCTCCTCGTCGAGGTCGCGCAGCGCGACCAGGTCCGGATGGCGGAACAGGGCGTTCGAATCGAAGTTGATCTTGGCGTCGAGCGCTACCACGCGGCCGTCGCCGGTGAGCACCAGCGGGTTGATTTCGGCCAGGCTGGCATCGGTGTCCCAGAACGCCTTGTACAGCGCCTGAAGCACGGCGCGCGCCTGCGGCGCCGATGCCGGGGGAATGCCGATTTTCGCCGCGACCTCGTCGGCTTCGGCGTTCTTCAGCCCGGTTTCGGGATCGACGAATACCTTGTGGATTTTCTCCGGCGTGTGCGCGGCGACTTCCTCGATGTCCATGCCGCCTTCGCTCGAGGCCATCAGGCACACTCTCTGCGTGACGCGGTCCACCACCATGCCGACGTAGAGTTCCTTCTTGATGTCGGCGCCCTCCTCGATCAGCAGCCGCCGAACTTTCTGCCCCTCGGGACCGGTCTGGTGCGTCTTAAGCTGCATGCCGAGAATCTGGCCGGCGAAGGTTTTCACCTCGTCCAGCGATTTCGCCAGTTTCACCCCGCCGCCCTTGCCGCGGCCGCCGGCGTGGATCTGCGCCTTCACCACCCACACCTTGCCCGGGATGGACTGCGCGGCCCTGACTGCCTCATCGACGGAAAAGCAGGGCACTCCCCGCGGCGTGGGCACGCCGTACTTGCGCAGCACTTCCTTCGCCTGGTATTCGTGGATTTTCATTTCTCGGTTCCTGGTTGAATCGCAATGGGATCTTCAGGCAGACGGGCAAGCGAGCGCATTGACCCAGGTCAATCGGCGTCAATCGGTGCCGGTCTTCGCTTCGCGCTGCCAGCGCGGATAGTACAGTCGCACCGCCTCGCCGCCGGTATCGAGCGCATGGCAGCGGTCGAGCTGGAACGGCTTCCTGCCGTCGTCGTGGTTGTCGCGCTGCTCGCCTGCGAGCACCTGGATCGCCGCGGAGGGAAACTGGCTCAGCAACTCGGTCAGGTGCGTGCAGCCGCGCACAGCGCCAAAGCGCTCGTACAGCACCTTGCGGAATCCGCGCATCAGGTTCAGTCCCGCCAGAGCCGCGTAATCGGGCGCAATCCCGGCGCAATGCGGGGGATAGGGCATGGCGTCGGTGCTCGCCTCGGCGCTGACCACGTTCATCCGCCGGTCTATGGTGAGGCGTATCCACATGTCGTGCACCGGGCTGCCGGCCGGACGCACGCCGGGGGCGAGCGGATAGTCGTCGGGCTTGACGTCGGTGAGATGGGCTTCGATGTCCCACAAACCGTCGGCGCGCGCATAGCCTTCGAAGCGGACGCTGCGGGTGTGTTTGCGGATGCGGGAGACGGGGGCTGCGGACAGCGGCATTGCTTGTGGGAAAAATGTCGTTGAAACCAGGGCCAAATGGTAACACAATCGCATGCCCCCAGATCGAAGGCGCGAAGCACAAAGAGTGGGCCGTAAACAGCACCACGCGATTCACGATTCTTGTTTACTCGTTAGAATTGCCGCCATGCGCAAACCGACATGAAACACATCCTCGCCCTCGATCAAGGCACCACCAGCTCCCGCGCAATCGTCTTTGCCGAAGACGGCAGCATGCGCGCCATGGCGCAGCAGGAATTCCGCCAGA
>DAIRFM010000044.1:0-8991 GCA_036795025.1 Burkholderiales bacterium
GGCAAGCACCTGGCGCCGCTGCGCGAGGAGGGCGTCCTCGTCGTCGGCAGCGGTAATGTCGTGCACAACCTGATGCTGATGCGGCGCGGCGAAGGCGCGCCCGCCTTCGATTGGGCGCGGCGGTTCAACGACAAGGTGCGCGAGGCGCTCGCCTCCGGAAATCACCTGGCGCTGATCGATTTCGAACGACTGGGCGAGGACGCGCGCCTGTCGGTGCCGACGCCCGAGCATTATCTGCCGCTGCTCTACATCGCCGCGCTGCAGGCCGAGGACGAGACCATGGCCTTCGCCGTGGACGGATACGAGGCCGGTTCTCTGGGCATGCTGACCGCGGCCGCCGGCATGCCCGCAAGCCAAGAGGCCGTTTCAGAATTACCGAAACGGCCCGTGAATTAGGGGAGTATGAGGGGCCGAGGAAGGGGTGGGACCCTTCCGTTCCCACCTGGATCCCCTCATTTGATAATGCGCTCTAGATCTGACCGATGAAATCTTTCTTCCCGACGTCCACCCCGCAGTGGCGCAGGATCGCGTACGCGGTAGTGACGTGGAAAAAGAAATTCGGCAGCGCATTGTGCAGCAGGTAGGTCTGGCCGGTGAGGGTTTGGCTGCCGCCGCCGATTTTCAGCGTGATCTCGCGCGCCTCCGAGCCGTCGATCTGCCCATGCTTCAGCGTATTGATGAAGGCGATGGTCTTGTCGATCCTGGCCTTGAGGTCGGCGAAGCCGGCTTCATTGTCTTCGTACACGGGAGGCTCGATGCCGGCAAGCCGGGCGGGTGCGCGTTTGGCGTGGTCCGCCGCGATTTGCACCTGGCGCGTCAGGTTGAGCATGTCCGGAGCGAGGCGATAGGTGAGCAGCACGGATGGCTCGATTTTCCTGGCTGCGGCAAAGGCTGCGCCTTTGTCCAGAATCGCGGCAAGATTGCCCAGGGTTTTGACGAAAACGGGAACTGATGCTTGGTACATGGATAGGGTCATGATGAATCCTTCAGGTTCTGATGCGGCTAGATGTGAAATAGTGGCGAAACGGCAGGCGCCCGGCGGTATAACCCGGATCGCGCGAACCGGCGCCCTCATTGTAGAAGATAACCGCAGTTTTCCCTAGTTGTGCCAGACGGATTATCATCGGTTTGGGAACCGGTGGATCTGAATGACCAAGAGCGATCGGTGGCGCAGCATCTAAAAGGAAAACACCATGCGGGTACTGGCAGCGATTGGGATCATCCTGGCATTGTCCGCCGTTCCTGCCTTTGCGGGCGATTTTGAGGATGGACTGAAATTTTATCAAGGCAAGGACTACGCAAGTGCGATAACTTCATGGAAGAAGGCGGCAGCGCAGGGTAGCGCGCCGGCGCAATTCACCCTGGGTTTCATGTACGAAAAGGGGGAAGGCGTGACACCGGACAATAAGCAGGCCATGTCCTGGTACCAGAGGGCGGCAGACCAGGGATATGCGGCGGCGCAAATCAATCTGGGTTCGATGTACGAGAAGGGGCAGGGCATTGCGCCGGATGTCGGGCAGGCGCTGTCCTGGTACCAGAAAGCAGCCGATCAGGGGTTGGTGGAGGCGCAATTCAACATGGGCCGCATGTACCAGACCGGGCAGGGCGTTTCGCAGGACTACAAGCAAGCGGCTTTCTGGTACGAGAAGGCAGGACAACAGGGACATACATGGGCGCAATCCGCCTTGGGTCTGATGTACGAGACGGGACAAGGCGTTGCGCTGGACTACAAACGGGCAGTGTTCTGGTACCAGAAAGCGGCGGAATCCGGGGATCCAATGGCGCAATTCGACCTGGGCCGGATATACGAAACCGGGCAAGAGGGCGTCGCCATGGACTATGTTGAGGCGCACAAATGGTGGAATATCGCGGCGGCGAGCGGCGAAGAAAGAGCGAGGAAAAGTCGCAACATCGTCGAGCGCTTGATGACGCCGGAGCAGATCGCCGAAGCAAAGCGGCGCGCGAGCGAATGGATGAAGGCGCACGCAAAGCAGTGACCGGCCGCGCATTGTCGCACCAGTCCGACACACTATAAGTTGCGCGCAAGATCGTCGTGCAATATCACTTTTTTCAGACCATTCTTCTCTATTAACGCTTGCTCTTGACACCCTCGACGAAGCGCGCCAGCGTCGGCGACATCGCGCCGCGCGACACCATTGCCTCTATGATCTGGAACCGCCCGCGCCGGCCGTGTGCAGCGCCCAGCGCACGCGCCAGTTCGCCGCGGGTGCGCACGCGCACGCCCTCGCCGCCGAGGGCGGCGGCCATATCGGCGAAGCGCCATTCGTCGAGGTCGTTGAATTTCGATTCCGGCTGGAATGCGCGCAGCATCTCCCAGCCGGCGTTATTGATCAGCAGCACGATCGGGTCCCAGCCATAGCGGCGGCAATTTCCCAGTTCCCACCCCGTCATCTGGAATGCGCCGTCGCCGACGATGATGACCGGCCGCTGTCCGGTCGCCGCCTGCAGCCCGAGGCCGGCCGGGACGCCGAAGCCCATCGTGGCGTAGTAGCCGGGCGCGACCAGCGCGGTATGCTCTATATCCATCGCCAGGAACATGCAGTCGCCGATGTCGGTCGCGATCGGCATCTTGCCGTGCGCGCCCATCAGGTCGTTGATCGCGGTCGCGATATCCAGGGGCTGGATCGGCGCATCGTCGGCCTGCAGCCCGCGCGGATAGGCAGCCGCCGCATGGTGCAGCGCGGCAGCGCTGTGCGCCGGCAGGCGTGCAAGCATCGCCTCGACCAGCGGGCCGAGCGGGATCTCCGGATAGATGTGGTGGCCGATGATCACCTGCCGATTGAGCGCCTGGATCGACAGGCGCAGGTCGATGTGCGTCGACGACACACCCAGATTGGTATCGGAAACGATGACGCCCAGCAAACAAAGCGCGTCGGAGTTCTCGACCAGATCGGTAATCGCGGGCAGTCCGGCAACGCCGATATAGGTTCCGAGAAGAGGCGCGTCGGTGTTGGCCAGCAGGCCGCGGCCGAGCAGGCTGGTGACCACCGGCAGCCCGAGCCGACGTGCGAGTTCCGCGACCTTTTCCTCCAGCCCGAAACGGCGCACCTCGACACCGATCATCAGCACCGGAGACCGCGCGGCGCGCAACCGTGCCAGGATCTCGTCGGCGCAGGCAGCGAGCGCCTCCGCGTCGAACGAGGGCTCGGCGGTCGGAGTGACCTGCTTGCACGGCGTGGTTACCATGTCGCGCGGCAACTCGAGATAAACCGGTTGCGAGTAGGTCAGGCAGGCGCGAAGCACGCGTGCGATCTCGGCCGGCGCGGTGCGCGCGTCGTCCAGGCGGGCCTGGGCGCAAGTGATCTCCTGGTAGATGCGGTATTGCGAGTCGAGCGACTTGGCCTGGTGATGCAGCAGCAGGCCGCGGAGCGCCTCGCCTTTGCCCGGGGCGCCCGACACGACAACCACCGGCGACTTCTCCGCGAACGCGGCAGCGATCGGATTGACCATGTTGAGCGCGCCGGCGCCATAGGTAACCGCGGCTACGCCCAGTGCGGAATGGATGCGCGCGGCGGCGTCAGCGGCGAAGCCCACCGCCGGCTCGTGGCTCAGCGTGTACAGCGGCAGAATGCCGGATTCTTCGACGACTTTGAAGAACGGCAGGGCGTAATCACCCGGAATGCCGAAAATTTCGCGTGCGCCATGTTCCTTGAGCGCGTGCAGCAGTACTTCGGACAGGTTCATTTTGGGTTTCCTTTCTTGCGCAACCTAGTTCACATTGTGGCGCCAAGAACTATCCACAGATTCTGTGGATAACCCTGTGGACTTTTCCTGCAAAAAAATATCGCGTCCTTCGAAAAAATGCAGAGAAACCGGGGGAGATCATAAATTGAGCACCTCAGCAAGCTAAGGTCGGGTCCAAGCGGAATGAATGCGACTGCGCATATCCGGCGTTTGGATCCGCGCCATCCGGGTTGGAGCGCCAGTCGTATGCGGGCTTACCCCGATTCCGGTTGCGCCAGAACCCCGACGGGCGGGCGCGGGCCATTCACTTCATCTTACAACCAGCACCGGGATCGTGGTGTGGGTCAGCACTTTTTGCGTCTCGCTGCCGATGAGAAAACCGGATATGCCGCGGCGACCGTGCGATGCCATCACGATCAGATCGCAATGCTGCTCCCGGGCAATCCGGATGATGGCATCGTAGGGCAAATAGCCGGCAACGAATGCCGTCTCCGCGACTGTTCCGTTCGAGGCCGCGGTTTCCAAGGCTGCGTCGAGCAGCTTGCGCTCTTCGTCTTCTATCTCTTGCATTACGACCTTCCCACCCAGGCTGCTTAGGGCGCCGCCCTCGACGTGGTGCGGCGACTCGATCGGAGATCTGACATGGAGCACCAGCAGCTTCGCGTGCAGCGAATGCGCAAGCCGGGCGGCCGTCGATACCGCTTTGTTCGAAAAATCGGAACCGTCGGTGGGTACTAGGATGTTTTGGAACATGAAGAGCCTTCCGCAGCCGCAGATCGCGGGATACACAGGTTAAACATGGTGATTGGTCTTGTCCAGGGCGCCGTGGATGAGGTTGCCCGCGCGGGCGCATGCGGCGGGCAAGACTACCCCGGCCGCTGCCGGGTCAAATCCGGAACTCTGTCCGTTTATACCGGCTCAGACGACCGGCGGAAAACGGTAATCCGGTATCGCGGCCCTGCGCCCGCCGGCTTGCAGGCAAGCTTTAACCGACTCGAGCAGTTGCTCGCGGGTTATCGGCTTGGCGAGAAAATCGGCGGCGCCGAGTTTCACGGCCTTGGCCATGGTATCACCGTCGGTGCGGCCGGAAATAAAAACCACCGGGATCGATGCCGAACGCGCATCCGATTGCATCAGGGACATCAGGTCCAGTCCGTTCAAATACGGCATGTTGATGTCGCACAGAACAAGGGCAGGCGGACGGGCCAGCAGCGCCTTGCCGCCTTCGACCGCGTCTTCAGCCACCTCGGCGGCGTAGCCCACTGCCGACAGGTGCATGCGCAGCAGGTCGGCAAACTCGATGTCGTCGTCGATGATGAGAATGCGGATTGCGCTCTTGTCCGACATACGCCGAGTGCTTTCTTCAAGGAGACGATTACGGATACGGCAAAAATGTAGTACCGCTGCGAGACAATGTCAATGTTACGCTGAATCGCTGGCGCGATACGCGCGGCAAGAAGCCGTGTGATCCCTTGGTTGCCTCCCGGATGGAATCTTTTCAATATCCCCTGGACCGGTCGACCAGCGCGACCAGCGCCTCGCCGGCGAGAAACCGGCCCATGTTGTCGGCGAACAGGGCGGCGACGATCTCGTCCCGATGCACATCCAGCCCGCCGATATGCGGCAGCACGGTGATGCCCTCGGTGCTCCAGAAAGCGTGGTCGGCGGGCAGCGGTTCCGTGCGGTAGACGTCGAGAACCGCGCCGGCGATGGTCTTCGACCGCATCGCCTCTACAAGATCATCGTCGACGACCAGCGCGCCGCGGCCGAAATTGAGCAGGTAGGCGGTGTGGCGCATCACCTTGAAGCGCCGCGCGTTCATGATTTCTTCCGTCTCCGGCGTGAGAGGCAGCAGCAGCAGCACGAAATCCGATTGCGCCAGCACCTCGTCGGTCGCCTCGGGCGGGTAGATCCGGTCCACGTGCGGCACCTGTTCCGGTGAGCGCCTTGTGCCGATCACGCGCAGCTCGAGCGCTTGGGCTTTTTTCGCCAGCTCCCGGCCGATCTCGCCCAGCCCGAGTACGCCGAGCGTTTTTCCCGCGAGCGGTTCCGAAATCCGCCTCGTCCAGCGCCGGTCGCGCTGGTCCAGGGTCGCCTGGGCGTAAGGCTTCGTGAGGTGGAACAGCGCGCCGAGGATGTTCTCGGGCATCTGCACGCGGTGCGTGCCGCGGGCGCAGGTAAGCGCGATGTCCGGACGCAGGTCCGGGAGCGAAATCCAGCCTTCGACGCCTGCGGTGAGAGCCTGGATCCAGCGCAGTCTCGGCATTTTCGCCAGCAGTCCCGGCGGCGTTTGCCGCGCGAGCATGAGTTCGGTGCGCGCAAGCTGCGCGGCGCTCGGTTGCTGGTCGAGCCGAAGAGACTCGATATCCAGCCGGTTCCCGAATCCGGCGCGCTCGAGCGCCCGCCTGTAGATGTCGGCTTCGTTCAACCACAACAATGCATGAATCATTCCGGTCGCCTTCCGTCGGGAGCTAGAACATTCGATCCGCGCCCAAGCGCGCGCTGGTGCTCCACGCGCGCATTATCGCAGGCAGGATGCGCGTTTGACAAAAATCAATATCGCAGACTGCTCGAAGTCCATCATTCACCATGTAAATCGAGAAGGATCCAAACCCAGCGGAAGGCTCGAGGAGATGCGCATGGCATGCTCGGCGCTTGTGTTCGGCCGCTGCGCGCATCCATTCGTCTTATTGCACGGCCTGCAACGGCGGGGTGTGTCTTTTTGGCTCGGCGCCCAGGCATCTCACGGCCTCCCATGGCAAAACCGCAGCCTTCGTGATTTTTGTCAATACCGGACGTTCCGGGTTGGGGCATGATGGAAACTCGTTCAAAGTGTTCTATCTCCTCCTCCCCTTTGAACGCTTGGGCCCGGCACAAAGCTGTTCCGGGCCTTTTCTTTTCTGGTGGGCACCGCCTGGACGGGAGCCACGTTATTGCAACGAGCCCGCCTTCTAAGCCGTGCCAAAGCTGAAACTGTTCCCTGACTGCTTGGCCTTGTACATGGCTGAATCGGCGACCTTGAGAAGGGCATCCATGTCCGGGCCGTCTGTGGGGAAGGTCGCGATGCCGATGCTCGCCCCGATGCGGGCTGTCTCATGCTTCTCGCCGCTTAACTCAAAAACGGTTAACAGGGCATCGATGATTTTCCTGGCAACGGTTGCCGCATCCTGCGGGCTTGCGATTCTGTGCAGAATCACGGCGAATTCATCGCCGCCGATGCGGGCCACCGTATCGGATTCGCGCACCTGCTGCTGGATGCGATTGGCGGCGCCTTTTAGCACTTCGTCGCCCGCATCGTGTCCCAGAGCATCGTTTACGGCTTTGAATTTATCGAGATCGAGGTAGAGCAGCGACAGCTCATGGCGATTGCGTCCTGCAAGATGGATGGCCTGGCGCAGGCGATCATAGAAAAGCATCCGGTTAGGCAGACCGGTAAGGTTGTCATAAGTCGCGAGGTGCTGGATGCGCTCCTCGAACTGCTTGCGTTCGGTGACGTCCCTGACGATGCAGATCGTGTGCCATTCCCCGTCTATGCTCACCCCGGCAATGGAGTGCTCGGTGACGATCTGCGTCCCATCCTTGCGCAATCCGGCAAGTTCCAGGGTCTTGCCGACGACGTGCCCCGGTTCGTTCCGCCGAACGCAATCGAAACCCTTTTCGAAATCGGTGCGGTACCGTTCCGGGATAATCAGTTCGTGGAGATGCTTTCCCCGCGCTTCTCGCTCGCTGTAGCCAAACATCCTGTGAGCCGCCTCGTTCCAGAAGGCGATCCTCCCCATGTTATCGATGATGATGATGGCGTCCGGTGCGGCGGCGCCGATAACGCGCAGCCTTTCCTCCGCCAGCATGTGTCTCGCAAATACCTCCCGCATCATGTGCATGGAGGCGACGATGAGCAGCGAAAACCCCAGTCCCATCCAGTCGTTGGCGACGGCATAGATTGTCGGATCCACGCCGCCGTGCTCGAAGGAATAAGTCAGCATGCTGCGGAATCCCTGCAGCAGCAGCGCCCCGGCGAGAAGAATCCAGCCCAGAACCCAGCCCGACAGGCGGATGTCGGAAAAAGTCAGTCCGACTCCCAGCAGCAGCAGAACAAGCGACAGAGCTTGAATCGACAGCAGAGATTCCATCACCACAACGAGCCTCCGGGGAGACAGAATTAAGTGGACTTTGCCGATTAAGCTACCAGCCAGTATTGATGAAAATCACGGGGGATGGAAATTGAGCACGAGCGGGTGAAGGAATTGCGCCCGTGTGATGATGCCCACCCTCACTCGCCTGCACTTGTCAACCGTCGCCGGGAAGCGCAGGTTTTCCCGCGTTCGCGAAAAGAGGTAGAGTCTCGATCGCGGCCGGAGAGGGCGAGTCTAAAATTTCCGTCGCGGATCGAGGAAGGTACGGGGACATCATGAAACAGACCGATAACAGGGCCCGCTCAGTTGCGACAACCCGCGCCATGAACCGCGCGGAATTCCTGAGGCTGGCGGCGCGGGTGGCGGGCGTCTGCGCCGCCGGCAGCGTTCTCGGACCCGCCATGCTCGCGTTTGGCGCCGAAATTGAACCCGGCCGGGCGCCGGTTGCGCGCCGGCCGATTCCTTCCACCGGACAGATGCTGCCGGTGATCGGCGTCGGCACTGCGGTCGCATACGAGCTCGACACGGCTGACGCGAAGTTCCCGGTCCTGGTGGAAACCGTGCGCACGTTTCTTGCGCAGGGCGGCGCCGTGATCGACACCTCGCCGACCTACGGCCGGGCCGAGAACAGCCTGGGCGAGATCTTCCGCCGTATCGGAGGACGCGAGCGCGCGTTCCTCGCGACCAAGATCAGCACCACCGGGGAGCAGGCGGGCATAGACAGCGTCGCCGCCTCGCTGCGCGATCTGGGAACCGATCGGATCGATCTGCTGCAGGTGCACAATATCCGCGACACGGACGTTCATTTGCGCACGATCCGCCGGCTGCAGGACCAAGGGAAGGTGCGCTACGCCGGGATCACGACCTCGTTCCGCAACAGCTACGAGGAGTACGAGCGCATCATGCGCCGCGAAAAGCTCGACTTCATCCAGATCGACTACGCCCTCGACAACCGGATCGCGGAGGAGCGCATCCTGCCGCTGGCCCGCGACCGCGGAATGGCCGTCCTGATCAATCTTCCATTCGGCCGCGGGCGGCTGTTCGGCAAGGCGCGCGGCCGCCCGCTGCCGCCGTGGGCGGCGGAGATCGACTGCACCAGCTGGGCGCAATTGTTCCTCAAGTTCGTGCTGGCGCACCCCGCGGTGACGACCGT
>DAIRFM010000045.1:0-8953 GCA_036795025.1 Burkholderiales bacterium
CTGTTCGAAACCTACGCCGTGACCATCATCGCCACCATGCTGCTGGGCGCGCTGACGATCAAAACCACCTCCCCCAACGCGGTGATCTACCCGCTGGTGCTCGGCGGCTTCTCCATCATTGCCTCGGTCATCGGCTGCATGTTCGTGAAAGTCACGCCGGGCAAGAAAATCATGACCGCCCTGTACAAGGGCCTGATCGTCGCCGGCGTGCTGGCGCTCGTCGCCTTCTACCCGCTCACCGACTGGATGATGGGCGATATCGTCAAGAACACCACCTTCGAGATCGGCGGCGTGGCGAGAAACATCACTGTTCTGCACCTGTACGGCACCGCGGTGATCGGCCTGGTGCTGACCGCGCTGATGGTGATCATCACCGAGTACTACACCGCCACCGAGTTCGCCCCGGTGCAGCACATCGCGCAAGCCTCGACCACCGGCCACGGAACCAACATCATCGCCGGCCTGGGCGTGTCGATGCGGGCCTGCGCGCTGCCGGTGCTGGCGGTGTGCGCCTCGATCTATCTCGCCTACCACTGGGCCGGCCTGTACGGCATCGCGATTGCCGCGACTTCCATGCTGTCCATGACCGGCATCATCGTCGCCCTGGACGCCTACGGCCCGATCACCGACAACGCCGGCGGCATCGCGGAAATGAGCGATCTGCCCGACTCGGTGCGCGCCATCACCGATCCGCTGGACGCGGTGGGCAACACCACCAAAGCGGTGACCAAGGGTTACGCCATCGGCTCGGCCGGCCTCGCCGCCCTGGTGCTGTTCGCCGACTACACCCACGCGCTGGAGCACGCGGGCAAGGTCGTCAGCTTCGATTTGTCGAACCACATGGTGATCATCGGCCTGTTCATCGGCGGTTTGATTCCTTACCTCTTCGCCGCCATGGCGATGGAAGCGGTGGGCCGCGCCGCCGGTTCGGTGGTGGTGGAAGTGCGCCGCCAGTTCAAGGAAATCCCGGGCATCATGGAAGGCACGGCCAAGCCGGACTATTCCAAGGCGGTGGGCATGCTCACCGTGGCCGCGATCAAGGAAATGATGGTGCCCTCGCTGTTGCCGGTGCTGGTGCCGATCATCGTCGGCATCGTGCTCGGCCCGCAGGCCCTGGGCGGCGTGCTCATGGGCTCCATCGTCACCGGGCTGTTCGTGGCGATCTCCATGACCACCGGCGGCGGCGCCTGGGACAACGCCAAGAAATATATCGAGGACGGGCACTTCGGCGGCAAAGGTTCGGAAGCGCACAAGGCGGCCGTGACCGGCGACACCGTCGGCGATCCGTACAAGGACACCGCCGGTCCGGCGGTGAACCCGCTGATCAAGATCATCAACATCGTGGCGCTGCTGGTCGTGCCGCTGCTGTAACGGTCGATGATGCGCCGTCGAAAGGGCAGCCATCGCGCTGCCCTTTTTTGTTTCCTGAAAGCGGTACGCGGGCCGGCGCTTGCGCTGGCCGCAGGACTCGCGCTCGCGCAACCCGCGCCCGAACCTGCTTCGGGCTTCAACCCAAAGCATGCGATCGGCGCAACGCGATTCATCCTTGCGGCCGCGCATCCGCTCGCGGTCGAGGCGGGTTACGGCGTATTGCAGCGCGGCGGCACGGCGATCGACGCGGCCGTGGCGATGCAGATGGTGCTCAACCTGGTGGAGCCGCAGTCCTCGGGCATCGGCGGCGGCGCTTTCATCCTGCACTACTCGGCCGCCGAGGCGAAACTCACCGCCTACGACGGGCGCGAGACCGCGCCGGCCGCGGCGCGCGCGGATCGCTTCATCGGCGCTGACGGCCGGCCACAGAAGCTTCTGGACGCGGTAGTGGGCGGGAAATCAGTCGGCACGCCGGGTGCGCTGCGCGCATTGGAGCTCGCGCATGCCAGGTACGGCAAGCTGCCGTGGGCGGAATTGTTCGAGCCTGCCATCCGGCTCGCGAGCGAAGGCTTTCCGCTGTCGCCGCGCCTGCACAGCCTGCTCGATTGGGTGCGCCTGCCGGCGCGCGACCCGGCCATGCGGCGCATGTACTACCGGGACGACGACACGCCCAAGCCCGTGGGCACGCTGCTCAAGAACCCTGCGCTCGCCGACACGCTGCGAAAAATCGCCGCGCAGGGCGCGCGTGCCTTCTACGAAGGGGAAATTGCACGCGACATTGCACGCAAGGTAAGAAACGCGCCCAACCCCGGCGACTTGACTGAAGACGATCTGGCGCATTACCGGGCGAAGCAGCGCGAGCCGGTGTGCGGACCGTACCGGCAATGGAAAGTCTGCGGCATGCCGCCGCCCAGCTCCGGTGGCGTCGCCGTGCTGCAGGTGCTGGGCATGCTGCAACGGCTGGCTCCGGACAGCCTGCCGTCAGACCCGGTCCGCGCCGCGCATCTGATCGCCGAGGCCGAGCGTCTCGCCTACGCCGACCGCGAGCGCTATCTCGCCGATGCTGATTTCGTTCCGGTTCCGCTGGCGGGACTGATGGCGTCGGAGTATCTTGCCGCACGCGCCGCCCTCGTCCGGCCGGATCGTTCGCTCGGCCGCGCCCTGCCCGGCACGCCGCCCGGCGCGCCGGTGGCCGAACTTGCCGACGACGCGTCGCCGGAGCTGGCCTCCACCAGCCATCTGTCCATCGTCGACGCCGAGGGCAACGCGGTGGCCATGACCACCTCGATCGAGTTCGCCTTCGGCAGCCAGCAAATGGTGCGCGGCTTCCTCCTGAACAACCAGCTCACCGATTTTTCCTTCGTGGCCGAACAAGAGGGGAAGCCGGTGGCCAACCGCATCGAGCCCGGCAAGCGCCCGCGCAGCGCCATGGCGCCGACCATGGTGTTCGACCGCGACGGCAAGCTGGTGCTGGCCCTGGGCTCGGCCGGCGGCAGCGCGATCATCAACCACGTGGTCAAAACCCTGGTCGCAGCGCTCGACCGGAACATGGACATTCAGCAGGCGATCGACCTGCCCAACTTCGGCAGCCGCAACGGCCCCACCGAACTGGAACGAGGCACGGCCGCCGCGAACTGGGCGGAGCCGCTGCGAGCGCTGGGCCACGAGGTGCGCCTGATCGAAATGACCAGCGGCGTGCACGGCATCCAGCGCACGCGCGCTGGCTGGAGCGGCGGCGCCGACCCGCGGCGCGAGGGCATGGCGAAGGGCGACTAAAAAGACCGCCCGCGCTCAAGCCTTGCGCGGTCTGCTTAGAGGCGCGTGCCTGCGTTCCTTGAAACGAGATCATATAAAGGGGAGTGGGAAATACCCACTTGACTAATAGCCCACAATGGGCGACACTAACAAGATGGCAACCCGTACACAAGCTCGCCACAAAAGCGCCGATTCCAAGGGCCGGGTGACACTCGGCGGCCACTTCGCGAACCGAGCTGTTATCGTCGAGCACCGGAGCGACGACGAGGTCATAGTCCGGCTCGCGCGCGTGATCCCGGAGCGCGAAGTATGGCTCTACGAGAACCCAAAAGCCTTGGCATCGGTGCGGCGTGGACTTGACCAGGCCCGCAAGGGCAACGTCACGAAGAACCCGCCGGATCTGAAAGCGGCTGCGAAACTCGCCGAGCAGCTTGAGGACTGATGCCCTTTACGCTTGTCTGGCTTGAGGAGTCAACGGACACCTTTCACGAGCTTGAAGCGGCGGCCCAGAACTCGCTCGAGAACCGACAAAAGTCCAAGAAGGCAAAGGCCTCGAAGCAGGAAGGGCTCTTCAAACAAGTCGTAAAGTGCGTTGAACTCCTCCAGGCAAACCCTCGCCACCCGGGCCTCAAGACACACGAATACAACTCGATCGAGAACCCCTACGATCCTGACACGAAGGTCTTCGAGGCGTACGGTTCAGAACCGCACACCCGGCGCCTACCGCGTCTTCTGGTGCTACGGTCCAAAGAAGGGCGAGATCACGATCATCGCCATCACGCCGCATCCGTGAGCGGTTCTGTCAACTTATCCTGCAGTTCCCGCTGGAGGTGAGCAAGTACCTGCGCGCCAGGATCCGGCGCCACGCAATCGAAGCTGGTCACGCCCGCCATCGCCCGCAGCCAGGTGAGCTGGCGCTTGGCCAGTTGGCGCGTGGCGTAGATGCCCTTGTCGCGCAGCGTGGCGCGGTCATATGCGCCATCGAGGTGTTCCCAGGCCTGGCGGTAGCCGACGCAGCGCATGGAGGGCAGGTCTGCATTCAGCACGTATTTTTTTTGCAGTCCGGCAACTTCATCCACCAGGCCTGCGGCGAGCATCGCCGCGAAGCGCTGCTCGATGCGCTTGTGCAGCACCGCGCGATCCGACGGAATCAATGCTACCGGCATGAAGCGAAATGGCAACGAGTCGGCAATGCGCGCGCCCTGCAGCGCCGACATCGGCTTGCCCGTGATGCGGAACACTTCGAGCGCGCGCTGGATGCGTTGCGCGTCGTTCGGCTTGAGCCGCGCCGCGGTGGACGCATCGACTTGCGCAAGCTCCGCGTGCAAGGCAGGCCAGCCCTTTTCCTTCGCCTCTGCTTCAAGCGCCGCGCGCACCTTGGCGTCGGCCTCGGGCAGGTCGGAGAGGCCTTCGCGCAGCGCCTTGAAGTAGAGCATGGTGCCGCCGGTTAGCAGGGGAACGCGGCCGCGCGCAACGATCTCGCGCATCAACCGGGCCGCGTCGGCGCGGAACTGCGCAGCCGAATAGCTTTGGGTCGGGTCGATGATGTCGATCAGATGGTGCGGCGCGGCGGCGCGCTCGGCAGCCGTCGGCTTGGCCGTGCCTATGTCCAGGTCGCGGTACACCTGCGCCGAATCCACGCTGATGATCTCGACCGGAAAACGCGTCGCAAGCTCGAGCGCCACCGCAGTCTTGCCGCTGGCGGTGGGCCCCATCAGCAAAATTGCCGGCGGCAATCTTGTCGGTGAGGAGCGGGTCATGCGACCGGCGATTGATGCGGCGGAAGGCGCCAGGTCATGCAGCGTCGCCTCGTGCGCGACGCGCCTCGTAGGCCTGCAGATGGCAGTACGCTGCCGCGAGCAGGCGCGCGTCGGCGCCGGCAGCGCGCGCGTGCCGCAGCATGTCGCCTACGATGTGATCGGCCTCGACGCGCCCGCCGGCTTCCAGGTCGCGCAGCATGGAGGCCGTAAACGCCGAACCGCGTGCAAACAGCATGCTCTCGGTCCGCTGCAGGGATTCGGCGCGCGGCGCGTGGCCGGCCGCGCCCGCCGCCGCGATGCAGGCGGACAAGGCCTCGCGCATCAACACCTCCCCGTCGCTGGCGCCGAGGATCTCGCCCACGTTGGCGCGCATCAGGCAGGTCATCGCGGCGAGACTCGCCAGCAACACAAACTTCTCCCACATGTCCTGCTCGATGTCGGCGCTGACGCCGCACTCGACTGAAACGGGCGCGTAAGCCTGCGCCAGTTCCCGCAGCAGGTCCTTTGCATGCGCGTGATTGCCCGCGCGCGGGCCGCAGGTGATGCGCTGAAACTGGCTGAGATGGCGGATGCTGCCGTCCGCGTCCAGGGTCGAAGCGATGTAGCAGGTTCCGCCCAGCACGCGCGCGCTGCCGAAAGCCTGCTCCAGCCGGCCGAGCTGCGCCATGCCATTGAGCAAAGGCAGGATCAGGGTATTCGGCCCCATGGCACCGGCCAGCGAAGCAATCGATGCGTCGAGATCGTAGGCCTTGCACGACAGGATCACCAGATCGTAGCCGGGCCGAACTGCTTCCTGCAGCGCCGTGCGCACCGGAATCTGCGCATCGCCCAGCGGGCTCTTGATCACGAGGCCGGCTTGCGCCAGCTTTTGCGCGCGCTGCGGCCGCACCAGAAAGGTCACATCGGCGCCGGCCTGCGCCAGGCGGCCGCCGAAATAGCCGCCGACCGCGCCGGCGCCGAGAATCAATACTTTCATTGCCGCTCTCCAGTTGTAAGAGCTCATTACGAAATGAGGGGATACCTCCCCTCATGCTCCCCTAATTCAGGGGCCGTTTCAGTAATTCTGAAACGGCCTCCAACGCTTATCGTCCCCGCAAGAACAGCTTGTCCAGGTCAGCCATGCTCATCTGATACCAGGTTGGCCTGCCGTGATTGCATTGGCCGGAGCGCTCGGTCACTTCCATTTCGCGCAGCAGCGCATTCATTTCCGTCACCGTCAGCGGCCGGTGCGCGCGCACCGCGCCGTGGCAGGCCATGGTGGAGAGCAGTTCGTGCTGGTGCTCGGTGAGCACGCGGCTGCCGCCGAACTCGCGCACCTCCTGCAGCAGCGCATGCGCCAGGTCGGCGACGTCGGCGGCAACGAGCATGGACGGCACTGCGCGCACCGCCAGCGCCGTCGGCGACAGCGGAGCCATGTCGAAACCCAGCTGGCACAGCACACCGGCGTGCTCCTCCACGGCCGCCACTTCCAGCCGGTCGGCATTGAAGGTCACCGGTATGAGCAGTTTCTGCATGCTCATACCTTGCGTTTCGAGCGCGCCCTTGAGCTTCTCGTACAGGATGCGCTCGTGCGCCGCGTGCATGTCCACCAACACCAGGCCCTGCCGGTTCTGCGCCAGGATGTAAATGCCGTGCAATTGCGCAATCGCATAGCCGAGCGGCGCGTCGGTTTCGGCCTGGGAGGGCGCGGCGGCAATGATGGTCTCGTATGCGGCCCGCACTGCGCCGCCGGAGGGCGCGCTCGGCAGGGAAAACAGGGCCTGGTAAGCGGCGGCGGGCTGCGCCACGCCCAGGCTGGACTGATAGGGCACGCGCCGGAAATCCGTTCCCGCTGCTGCGGGCATAGGCTCGACGGCAGCTGCGCTCGTCTGCGCTGCGCTGCCCGAGAGGGCCTTGCTCACCGCGTGGAACACGAACTGGTGGATGGCGCGCGAATCGCGAAATCGCACCTCGGTCTTCGCCGGGTGGACGTTCACGTCCACGCCCAGCGGATCGAGTTCCAGGAACAACACATAGGCCGCATGGCGATCGCCGTGCAGCATGTCCTGGTAGGCCTGGCGCAGCGCGTGCGCGAGCAGCTTGTCGCGCACGAAGCGGCCGTTCACGAACAGGAACTGTGCATCGCGGGAACTGCGCGAGAACGCGGGCGAACCGGCAAAGCCGGAAAGCCGCAGGCCGGACGAGTTCTCATCGAGCGCGCGCGCCGCGCCGGCGAATTCGGCGCCCGCTACCGCGGCAATGCGCCGCGCGGCATCGCCCGCGTGCAGATGCGAGATCACCCGGCCGTTGTGCCTCAAGCTGAACGCCACGCCGGGCCGGGACAGCGCGATGCGTTTGAACACGTCCTCGCAATGGCCGAACTCGGTCGCCTCGGTGCGCAGAAACTTGCGCCGCGCCGGGGTGTTGAAATACAGGTCGTTCACTTCGACGCTGGTGCCGCCCGGATGCGCCGCGGGCTGCGGCGCGCCCTGCGCGCCGCCCTCGGCGCTGAGGCTCCACGCATGCGCCGCCCGCTCGGTGCGGCTGGTGAGCGCGACGCGCGCCACGGACGCGATCGAGGCCAGCGCCTCGCCGCGGAAACCGAGCGAACGCACCTGTTCGAGGTCATCGAGACTGGCGATCTTGCTGGTGGCGTGGCGCGCGAACGCCAGGGGCAGGTCGTCCGCGTCCATGCCGCCGCCGTCATCCGTGACCTTGAGCTGCTTGATGCCGCCCTGCGTCAGGCTGACGCTGATCTCGGTGGCGCCGGCATCGAGGCTGTTCTCGAGCAATTCCTTCAGCACCGAGGCCGGGCGCTCCACCACTTCGCCGGCGGCGATCTGGCTGATGAGGGTATCTGGGAGCAGGCGAATCGAGGGCATGGCGGCGCGTTTTTTTGGGCGTTCAAGTATACCGGGAACAGGGCAGGCTTGCGGTAAGATGGCGCCTGTCTAAGAAAAACGTGAAGCTTGTTTCAGAATTTCCGAAACAAGCTCTGAATTAGGGGAGTATGAGGGGCCGAGGAAGGGGTGGGACCCTTCCTTTCCCACCTTGGTCCCCTCATTTTGTTACAGGCGCGTTGATGGAACTCCTTGCATATTTCTGGGACCTCCTGGTCCACCTCGACCAACACCTTGCCAACCTGCTGCTGCTACACGGCGCCTGGGTGTATCTGCTGCTGTTCCTGATCGTGTTCTGCGAGACCGGCCTGGTGGTGACGCCGTTCCTGCCCGGGGATTCGCTGCTGTTTATCGCAGGCGCCCTCGCAACCACCGGCAGCAGTTCCGGCCAGATCGACCTCGCAACGCTGAATATTCTGCTGATTGCGGCGGCGATCCTCGGCAACACCAGCAACTACTGGATCGGCCGCTACTTCGGACCCAAGGTATTCGCCTGGGAAGATTCGCGTTTCTTCAACCGCGCCGCTTTCAACAAAGCCCACGCATTCTACGAGCGCCATGGCGGCAAGACCATCGTCATCACCCGCTTCCTGCCGATACTGCGCACTTTTGCGCCCTTCGTCGCCGGGGTGGCGCAGATGACGCACACGCGCTTCCAGTCATACAACATCGCCGGCGGCGTGCTCTGGGTCGCCTGCCTGACGCTTGCGGGCCACTGGTTCGGCAACATTCCCTGGGTGAAGAACAATCTCACCTGGATCATCCTTGCATTGATCATCATTCCCGGATTGCCTGCGCTGGTCGCGGTGATCCGGAACTGGCGCGAGCAGCGCCGCGCCCGCCTGCCCGGCTAGGGTCTGGCCGGCACTTGAGGCGCTAATCCGTTGCCCGGATCGCCGCCAGCGTGGATTTCGCCAACGGCGGATTCTTGGTGAAGTAGCGTTTGATGCCCTTGAAAATAGCCTGCGCCATTTTTTCCTGGTAGGCCTCGTCGTTCAGCCTCTGTTCCTCATCCGGATTGCTGATGAAGGCGGTCTCGACCAGGATCGAGGGAACGTCGGGCGCCTTCAACACGGCGAAGCCGGCCTGCTCCACATCGTGCTTGTGCAGCGCGTTGACGCCACCCAGTTCGGACAGCACCGCCTTGCCCAGCTTCAGGCTGTCGTTGATCTGCGCCGTCAGGCTCAG
>DAIRFM010000284.1:0-3210 GCA_036795025.1 Burkholderiales bacterium
GAAATGTACACCGCGGAACGCATCGAGGTGCAGGGAAATCTGGTGGATTGCCTCGAAGCGATCTATCGAGCGCTGCCGCGCACCGATCACGGCCAAATCGGGAAAAAGCTGCTGGCGCCGTTCAACGGCTCGCTGCGCAACACCCTGCCCAGGGCGCGGCGCAATATCCACCATCATTACGATATCGGCAACGAATTCTACAAGCTCTGGCTCGACCGGGACATGGTGTACACCTGTGCCTATTTTTCCAACCCGACGATGGGCTTGGAGGAGGCGCAAGCGGCGAAGCTCGACTACGTGTGCCGCAAGCTGCGCCTCGCGCCGGGAGAAACGGTGCTCGAGACCGGCTGCGGCTGGGGCGCCCTGGCGCTGCACATGGCCAAACACTACGGCGCCACAGTGAAAGCCTACAACATATCCAAAGAGCAGATCGCTTACGCGCGCGAACGCGCCCGAGCGGAAGGCCTGGACGGCCGGGTGCAGTTCATCGAGGACGATTACCGCAACGTTGACGGCGAATTCGATGCTTTCGTGTCCGTCGGCATGCTCGAACACGTCGGGACCGACCAGTACCAGGCCTTGGGGACGGTCATAGACCGCTGCCTCAAGGATGCGGGCCGCGGGCTCATCCATTCCATCGGCCGGGACTATCCCGGCCCGATGACCCCCTGGATCGAGCGCAACATTTTTCCCGGCGCCTGTCCGCCGAGCCTGTCGCAAATGATGCAGATCTTCGAGCCTTTCGGTTTTTCCGTTCTGGATGTGGAGAACTTGCGTCTGCACTACGCCAAGACGCTGGAGCACTGGCTCGAGCGCTACGAGGCCAGCATCGAACGCGTGGCGCAAATGTTCGATCCTGCGTTTGTGCGCGCATGGCGCCTGTATTTGGCCGGCTCCCTCGCTGCATTCAGGTCCGGGGACATGCAGTTATTTCAGGTGAGCTTCAACCGCTCCGGCCAAAACCGGATTCCCTGGACCAGGCAATACCTGTACACGTCCTGAATCAACGCGATGGACACCTGTGACGCGCTCATCGTCGGGGGTGGCCCCGCGGGCTCATCCTGTGCCTGGAAGCTGCGCCAGCACGGCATGGCGGTGACGGTGCTGGACAAGGCGCTGTTCCCCCGTAACAAGGTCTGCGCCGGCTGGATCACGCCTGCGGTGGTGCAGGCGCTGCAACTCGATACCGAGGCCTATGCCAGGGAACGCGTGCTGCAGCCGATAACGGCCTTCCGCACCGGACTGATCCACGGCCGCTACCTTGAGACCCGCTACCCGGGCACGGTCAGCTTTGGCATACGCCGGTGCGAGTTCGACGACTATCTGCTGCAGCGCTCGGGTGCGCGCATGCGGCTCGGCCAGACGCTGAAATCGCTGGAGAAACGCGGCAGCCAATGGCTGGTCAACGACGCCATCACGACCCCCTTGATCATCGGCGCGGGAGGGCATTTCTGCCCGGTGGCCCGTTTCCTGGGCGCGAAGCTCGGCGCAACTGAACCCGCAGTGGCGGCGAAGGAAATCGAATTCGAGATGGATCCGGAACAAGCCGCCGACTGCCGGGTCCGCGCGGATACGCCGGAACTTTATTTCTGCCGGGATCTCAAGGGATACGGCTGGTGCTTCCGCAAAGGCGACTACCTCAATATCGGGCTGGGCCGGGAGGGCAACCAGGGTCTTTCGGAGCAACTCAAGGATTTCTGCGATTTCCTCAGGCAACGCGGCAGAATTCCCAGGAACATCCCCGACAAGTTCCATGGCCATGCCTATCTTCTGTACGGGCATTCCGGGCGCAAGCTGTTGGATGACGGGGTGCTGCTCGTCGGTGATGCAGCCGGGCTGGCCTATCCGGAAAGCGGCGAAGGGATACGGCCGGCGGTCGAGTCCGGTCTGATCGCGGCGGCCGTCGTGGCGGAAGCGCAGGAAGATTACCGCCGTCAACGGCTGCAGGCTTACGCGAACCGGCTAAGGGCGCGTTTCGGACCTGAGGCGGCCCCGGCCGGGGACACGATTCCCGGGTTCCTGCGGAATATCCTCGCCGGCGCGCTGTTGGGCAGCCGCTGGTTTACCCGCCGCGTGGTGCTGGATCGCTGGTTCCTGCACGCGCACCACCCGGGGCTGCAATAGGCCAGGGCCTGTTTACATTCACCGCTCATGCGCTCAGTGTAAACAGACCCTAGCAAGCCATCCACGAGCGCCGACAAGGCGCGCCCTGGAAAAGCCTAAATCCAGGCCCGCATGGTCGAGGTTTTCATTCTGCGGCGGGGGCAAGTTCCTGCAGCGCCTGCTCGAGCAATTCCCGCGCCTTATCCCAGTTCGGGTGAATTCTTTCGGTCGGGACGTGTTTGTGCGCCATGAACGAGACGTTGACCTCGATCGCCTGCAGCAAGGCGATCTGGGCCAGCTGAGCCGCGAAAAGTTGCTGAAACTGTTTGTCGGTCATGCGTTCCTCCTGATAGCTTTGAACCATATCGCCTGTATGTCCTCAATATAGACAATCGCTCCGGTTTGGAACGGCGCAGACAGCAGCGCCGTTCAGACTAGTCCCAGCGCCTCTTTTTGCTTCGCGACCAGCTGCGCGATGCCCGTTTCCGCGAGCACCAGCAGCGCATCCATTTCGTTGCGCGAAAACGGCGCACCCTCGGCGGTTCCCTGAACCTCGACAAATCCGCCCGACCCCGTCATCACCACGTTCATGTCGGTATCACAGGCCGAATCTTCGGCGTAATCGAGGTCGAGCACCGGCGTGCCCCGGAATACCCCGACCGAAACCGCGGCAACGAGATCGTGCAAAGGCGAGCTTGCGATCAGACCGCGCCGCAGCAGCAGCGTGACCGCGTCGTGCACGGCCACATAGGCGCCGGTGATGCCGGCGGTGCGCGTGCCGCCGTCGGCCTGGATCACGTCGCAGTCGATCTGGATGGTGCGCTCGCCCAGCAGCGACAGGTCGGCGACCGCGCGCAGGCTGCGGCCGATCAGGCGCTGGATCTCCTGCGTGCGGCCGGACTGCTTGCCGCGCGCGGCCTCGCGGTCGGTGCGGGTATTGGTCGCGCGCGGCAGCATGCCGTACTCGGCAGTGAGCCAGCCGCGGCCCTGCCCTCTGAGAAATCCCGGCACTTTTTCTTCCACGCTGGCGGTGCACAGCACCTTGGTGTCGCCGAACTCGACCAGCACCGAGCCCTCGGCGTGCTTGGTGTAGGCGCGGGTAATCCG
>DAIRFM010000285.1:0-3210 GCA_036795025.1 Burkholderiales bacterium
CGGCTTCAAGGTTTCTGGCGTGCTGGTCGAGCTTCGCGCCGATGTCGGCGACCGCGTCGCTAAGGGCGCCGTGCTGGCCCGTCTCGATGATCGCGAACAGAGCGCGCGGCTCGCGCGCGCCAAGGCGGCCAGCGAGCAGGCCGAAGCCAACCTCCAACGGGCGACGGCGAGTGTGCAAAAGGCTCAGGCGAACTATGCCAACGCCAAGACCATCAATGAACGCCGGCAAAAATTGGTTCAAAGCGCGACCACCTCGATCGAGTCGGCGGAGACGGCAAAGACGACGCAGGACGCAGCGCTTGCCGATGTGAACCTGGCCACAAGCGATGTAGCGGTGGCGCGTGCGGCCATCGGCGATGCGAAGGCGCAGCAGCAACAGGAAGCCGCGACATTGGATTTTCACGCCCTCGCGGCGCCCTACGATGCCATGGTGACGGCGCGCCAAAAGGAGCTTGGCTCCGCGCTCGGCGCCGGCGAGCCGGTGTTCACGCTCATCGATCCGAATTCGGTTTGGGTGCTCGCCTTTATCGACGAGAGCAAGGCCGGCGAGATCCAGGTCGGCGAGCCGGCCGACATCGTCCTGCGCTCGCATCCCAGCCAGCGTCTGCGCGGAAAGGTTGCCCGCATCGAGCCCGAAAGCGATCGCGTCAACGAGGAGCGCCGGGTCGAGATTGTGTATGAAAAGCTGCCCGATACCTTTTATCTCGGCGAGCAGGCCGAGGTCTACATCACCACTGTGCGGCTGCCGCAGGCACTGTTGGTTCCGGAAGCGGCCATCGTCGGGCTCGCAAAAAATCGCGGAACGGTCTGGACGGTCGAGGACGGCCATCTGCAGCAGCACGAGGTAATGCTCGGACACCGGCTGCTCGACGGGCGTTACGAGATCGTCGGCGGCTTGCCGGACAAGGCGCAAGTGGTGGTGCAATTGCGCAGCGGGTTGCGTGTCGGCCGTGCCGCCACGATCGCCGAAGAGCCAATCCGATGAATCTGGCCTACCGGGACATCAAGCACAACTTGCTGCGCTTCGTCCTGACCAACTTTGGACTGAGCCTGCTGCTCGGCATCGTGGTCATGATTACCGGCGTCTATGGCGGCCTGATTGACGATGCCCTGCGGCAGGCGCGCGCCGCCAATGCCGATCTCTGGGTAATCGAGGCCGGCACCAATGGTCCGTTCGCCGAGGCCTCGCGCATCGCCGGCGATACGCGCGAACTGGTCAGCCGGGTCTACGGCGTGCAACGCGCCGGCTCGGTCACTTATCAATCGGTGCAGACCGAGCTCAACGGCAAGCCGCTGCGCATGTTCCTCATCGGATTCGAGTCGGGCCGCCCCGGCGGGCCTCGTCAATTGACGGGCGGGCGCGAGATCATGCGCAGCCACTACGAAATGATCGTAGACCGCTCCGCCGGCCTCACAATCGGCCAAGAAGTGCCACTCGGCACGCACGGGCACAAATTCACGGTCGTCGGCTTGATGCGCAACGAGGTCACGTCGTCCGGCGATCCGGTGGCCTACATCACCTTGCGCGACGCGCAAGCGCTGCAATTCGAGTCCGCTCCGCCGGCCGCACGGCGCGAAGTCGCGCGTGGCGGGGCGCTGCAATCCAACGACCAAATCAACGCCGTCATCGCCAAGGTGTCGCCCTATGTTCCGGTCAAGGAGGTCGCCGCCGCACTGTCGCGCTGGAAACACCTCACGGCGCTCACGCAGGACCAGCAGGAAACCCTGCTGAGCAAATTCGTCATCGAGCGCGCGCGCAAACAGCAGGGTCTGATCATGGTGCTGCTGGTGATCGTGTCGGCGGTCATCATCGCCTTGATCATCTATACGCTGACCATGGACAAGGTGCGCTCGATCGCCACGCTCAAATTCGTCGGCGCGCCGGATCGGACCATCGTCGGCCTCATCGTCCAGCAGGCGCTGTCGATGGGGATATTCGGCTACGTCACTGGTCTGGCGCTCGTGCTGATCTTCAAGCCGTACTTCCCGCGGCGGCTGGTGCTCGACCCCGAAAGCGTCGCCATCGTGTTTGCTATCACCGTGGTGATCTGCTTAGCCGCCAGCACATTGGGCATCCGGCTCGCGCTCAAGGTCGACCCGGCAGAAGCGCTCGCGTCGTCGGGGTAGCACAATGGCCGAGACCAGCACTCAGCCGGTGGTGCGCGTCGAACGCCTGTCCAAGCACTTCGGCCAAGGTAGCGCGCGCGTCGATGCGTTACGCGACATCGATATGGAAGTATTTCCCGGCCAGGTGGTCGGGCTGATGGGTCCGAGTGGCTCTGGTAAGACGACGTTGTTGCATTGCGTCGCCTGCATTTTGGAGCCGAGCAACGGCCGTATCACGCTCGACGGCGAGGTTGTCTATGACGACCACTGGCTCAAGGCCGACCTGCGCCGGCTGCGGCTCGACAAGATTGGCTTCATCTTCCAGTACCCAAACTTGCTGCCGTTTCTCGACGGCAGCGACAATGTCGCGATTGCAATGCATCTGGCCGGGCAGGGTGCCGCGGCCGCGCGCACCCGCGCCATCGAATTGCTCGACTATCTCGAGGTTGGCCACCGCAAACACGCGATGCCCTCACAGCTCTCCGGCGGCGAAGCACAGCGGGTGGCGATCGCAAGGGCGCTCGCCAATAAGCCGCGCATCATTCTCGCCGACGAGCCGACCGCGCCACTCGATTCGGCGCGCGCCCGCATCGTGATGGATCTGCTGCGCCGGATCGCGGTCGATCAAGGCGCCGCGATCATCGTCGTCACCCATGACGAAATGATTCTAGACCGCTTCGATCATATCTTCCGGCTTCGGGATGGCCGTCTGGAGGAGGAGTCCCTGTCGGCCGCCACCCCGACAGATGTAGGTTAAAGCGTTCGGCATCTCCACCGACGCGTCTGGTTTGCGCTTCCTCAACGGCATGTTGACCACGATGGCCACTGACAAATTGGTACTCGATCTGACCGTCGTGCTGCCGCACGTCCCTGACGAGCGGGATTCCTGCGTCGAACGACTGATTTCTCTGCTTAAGAGCAAGTACATCGACCAGGCGCACGTCGTTCGCGAAGATGGCAAGGCGCGGTTATGCCTGCATTATGACTCTGAGCGCATCGGCCTGATTGAAGTCCGCCAACTGGTTGCCGCGGCCGGCGCGTCGATTGACAAGCGTTATGTGCATGAAAGCTTACGCATCGAAGGTATGGACTGCCCGACCTGCG
>DAIRFM010000046.1:0-4106 GCA_036795025.1 Burkholderiales bacterium
GCCGGCCAGAACAGGGTGTGGAAGTAGATGATGTCCTTGCCGATGAAATGGATTTGCTCGGTCTGCGGATCGGCGAGAAAGCCCTCGAAGTCGATGCCCTTCTTCGCGCAGTAATTCTTGAAGCTGGCGAGATAACCGACCGGCGCATCCAGCCAGACGTAGAAATACTTGTCCGGCGCATCGGGAATGGGGATGCCGAAGTAGGGCGCATCGCGCGAGATGTCCCAGTCGCCGAGTGCCTTGTCTCCTTTGCCTTCCAGCCATTCCTTGGCCTTGTTGGCGACCTGCGATTGCAGGCGGTCGCCGCCGGTCCACTCGCGCAGGAACGCGACGCACTTGGGGTCGGACAGCTTGAAGAAATAGTGCTCCGATGTCTTCAACACCGGCGCGGCGCCGGAGAGCGTCGAGTAGGCATTCTTCAGGTCGGTAGGCGAATAGACCGAACTGCAGTTCTCGCAGGCGTCGCCGTATTGATCCTTGGCGCCGCACTTGGGGCACTCGCCCTTGATGTAGCGGTCGGCAAGGAACATGCCCTTCACCGGGTCGTAGAACTGCTCGACCGGTTTGGTGTAAATGAGGCCCGTGGCCTTGAGCTTGCGGTAGATGTCCTGCGACAACTCGGTGTTCTCGGGCGAGTCGGTCGAGTGCCAGTTGTCGAAGCCGATGTGAAAGCCGTCGAGATATTTCTTGCGCTCGGCGCCGATGCGCCCGACCAGCTGCTGCGGCGTCACACCCTCGGCCTCTGCCTTGAGCATGATAGGCGCGCCGTGCGCGTCGTCGGCGCAGACGAAATGCACGGTATTGCCCTGCATGCGCTGGAACCGCACCCAGATGTCGGCCTGGATGTACTCCATGATATGGCCGATGTGAAACGAGCCGTTGGCGTACGGCAGGGCGGTGGTGACGAAGAGTTTGCGCTTCATTCTTGTTTAGACGACGGAAATGAGTGCACCCGCCGTCGCTCAGGCGGCGGCGGGTGCAACCCGCAAGCGTTCAATTGTATCGCGCAGCCCCTCGAATATCCATTAAAATGAACACCTTTTCCCGGGCCGCACCAGTGGCGCGGCCGCAGCGCCAAGGAGCATGGACAATGTCAGTTTCGGAATTGCAGATTCAGACCGCCCTCAAGGAAATCACCGACCCCAACACGGAGAAGGATTTCATCGCCACCAAGTCGGCGCGCAACATCAAGGTCAGCGGCAGCGATGTGTCGCTCGATGTCGAACTGGGCTATCCGGCCAAGACCCAGATCGAGCTGATTCGCAAGATGGTGCAGACGAAGCTCGGCAGCATTCCCGGCGTCGGCAAGGTCACGGTCAACGTCGTGAGCAAGATCGTCTCGCACAGCGTGCAGCGCGGCGTCAAGCTGATACCCGAAGTGAAGAACATCATCGCCGTGGCCTCGGGCAAGGGCGGCGTGGGCAAGTCCACCACCGCGGTGAACCTGGCCCTCGCACTCGCCGCCGAGGGGGCCAGCGTGGGCATCCTCGATGCCGACATTTACGGACCCTCGCAGCCGACCATGCTGGGCATCACCGGCCGGCCCGAATCGCGCGACGGCAAGACGCTGGAGCCCATGGTCGGGCACGGCCTGCAGGCCATTTCCATCGGTTTTCTGATCGATGTCGATACGCCGATGGTGTGGCGCGGCCCGATGGTGACCCAGGCGCTGGAGCAGTTGCTGAAGGACACCCACTGGCAGGGCGTGGACTACCTGGTGGTGGATTTGCCGCCGGGCACGGGCGACATTCAGTTGACGCTGGCTCAGAAAGTGCCGGTCACCGGCGCCGTGATCGTCACCACGCCGCAGGACATCGCCCTGATCGATGCGCGCAAGGGGCTGAAGATGTTCGAGAAGGTCGGCATACCCATCATCGGCATCGTCGAGAACATGAGCATCCACATCTGCTCCAACTGCGGGCACGAGGAACACATTTTCGGTGCCGGCGGGGCGGAAAAAATGTGCAAGGACTTCAATGCCGAATTCCTCGGCGCGCTGCCGCTCGACATCCGCATCCGCGAGCAGACCGATTCGGGCAAGCCCACCGTGGTGGCCGACCCCGACGGCCGCAGCGCCGAGATCTACCGCAGGATCGCGCGCCGCGTCGCGGTGAAAATCTCGGAGCAGGCGAAGGACATGACATCGAAGTTTCCGAACATCGTTATCCAAAATACGTAAGCAAGCTCTGATTCAGTCCGTGACGCAATCTCTATGACCATCAAATCCGACAAGTGGATCCGCCGCATGGCGGCGGAGCACAGGATGATCGAGCCGTTCGAGCCCGGACAGGTGCGCACGGCGAACGGGCACAAGATCGTGTCCTACGGCACCTCGAGCTATGGCTATGACATCCGCTGCTCGGACGAATTCAAGATTTTCACCAACATCAACTCGACCATAGTCGACCCGAAGAACTTCGACGAGAAGTCGTTCGTCGATTTCAAGGGCGATGTCTGCATCATCCCGCCCAACTCCTTCGCGCTGGCGCGCACGGTGGAGTATTTCCGCATTCCACGCAACGTGCTCACGGTTTGCCTCGGGAAATCGACCTACGCCCGCTGCGGCATCATCGTCAACGTCACGCCGTTCGAGCCCGAGTGGGAGGGCTACGTGACCCTGGAGTTTTCCAACACCACCCCGCTGCCAGCCAAGATCTACGCCAACGAAGGCGTGGCGCAGGTGGTTTTCTTCGAGTCCGACGAGGTGTGCGAGACATCGTACAAGGACCGCGGCGGGAAGTATCAGGGGCAACAAGGCGTGACGCTGCCGAAAATCTGAGAATTTGCGGCAGCATCGCGGGCACCAGCGCCGGCGCGGATGTCGCCTGGCCGCCGGCGTTCGTGGCGTTCACGCTGGCGCGCCGTCCCGGTCCTCGATCGGCGCCGGCGCCGGTCAAACCGGTGGAACCTCTTCTCCAGCCACCACGGTGATCTGCACATCGCCGAGTCTGACCACCTGCCCGACCCGGATCTTGCACGTCTTGCGTAACTCCACGCTTCCATCCACTGAGACTCCGCCGCCGGCCACCAGCGCCTTCCCGGCGCCGCCGCTGTCGCACAGGCCCGTCAGCTTCAGCAATTGGTTCAATTGGACAAACTCGCGATTCAAGCGGAATTCAATTTGTTGCATAGGACCCTTTCAGCAATGTTATCAGTTCAACCGGCGTCGCTGCGTTCGCCCGGCGCATCCGGATTCGGCCGTCACGGATGACGGCTTCCAGCGCCATTGTGCGCTTCGCCAGATCCCCGGAATGGCGAAATGGCGTCGATTCGTCGCGGGGGTTCGCTGCTTTCATCAAAGCTGAGGGCGCCAGGCCTGCCAGGGTGAGCAAGGACGCGGTGGGGGGAGAATCGGGTCGCTTGCGGTCAAGCGTGCGATCGCATCCGGGGCATTGTCTTGACTTCGCCACAAGCGTGCTCTAGGATAGTTTGATAACAATTCAAAGTTACCCAGCACCCGGCCAAGCCGCATCCGCCGGGATAGTTTCAGCACTGACCGGCCCCGTTTCCGGGTTCCTATCTGCCTTGCATCAGGGCAGGTGCCGGTGCTGCGATCACATCAATCGGAGGAGCGTCATGACGCAAAGCGACAGGAAGTGGGACGGGTTCATCGATAAGCTTAAGGTAAGCCGCCGCGATTTCATTTTCTCGACGGTGGCGGCCGGCGTGTTGACCATGACGCCGCGATTCGTCGGCGCACAGGCGGGCAAGCCGTACAAGCTCGGCGTGCTGCTGCCCTCGACCGGCACCGGCGCGAATTATGTCGAGAACGCAATCAAAGGCCTTCCGCTTGCGGCGGCCGAGATCAATTCCAAGGGCGGTTTCCTCGGTAAGCACCCGATCGAGATCGTCTACCGCGACGACCAGACCAAGCCCGATGTGGGCGCGCGCGAGGCGAAGTCGATCATCCTCAACGACAAGGTGCAGACCATCATCGGCACCTATTCGACCGCGGTGGCCCTGGCGATCGAGGAGATCACGCACGAGCACAAGGTGCTGCACCTTGCGGCGACTTCCAACGGCTCGAAGATCACGCAGGACAACTACTCGCCCTATACCTATCAGTTCTGCCCCGACAGCAACATGCAATCGGGCGCCGTGGTGGT
>DAIRFM010000046.1:4206-5806 GCA_036795025.1 Burkholderiales bacterium
CTCGCGCGCTGCCCGTTCTTTGCGCACCTGAAAGAGCCGCTGATGCAGAAGTACATCAAGATGCACCGCGCCAAATTCGGCGACGACAACTATCCGGACGACTGGGCGTGCATGCACTACGACGCCATCTACGGGCTGGAGCAGGCGATCAACAAGGCGAAGAGCATCGAAACCGAGGCCGTGGTCAAGGCGCTGAAGGGCGCGACGCTGGATACCTGCCGCGGCAAGCGCACCATGCGCGACTGCAGCAACCAGCTCGACGTGCCCTCCTACGTCGGCGAGGTATGGGATTCGCCCGACTATCCGTTCCCGATCTACAAGCCGGACACCATGATCGTCGTCGAAGGCCACGACGTGTGGACACCGACCTGCGAAGCGGTGGAGAAGCTGAAAAAGAAACGCGCCTAAGCGCACCGGCTGGCGGCGGGGTCAACGCCGCCGTCAGCCCCCCTTTCGACCAAGCCTCGCTGCTCGCACAGGACGCGATGGATCTCAGCGCATTTGCAATTCAGCTGTTCAGCGGCCTGTCGCGGGCGATGGTGCTGTTTCTGCTGTCCGCCGGGCTGTCGCTGATCTTCGGCGTGATGAACATTCTCAACTTCGCGCACGCGACGCTGTGGCTGGTCGGCGGCTACGTGACCTACTCGATATTCGAGTTCCTCGGCGGCCAGTTCGGCGCCAGTCCCTGGCTGCTGCTGCCGGCGATCCTCGGCGCCACGGCGGCGATGGCCGCGGCCGGATTCGCGCTCGAGCGCTACCTGATCCGGCGCACCTATGGACGCGATTTGCCGGAACAGCTGCTGCTGACATTCGCGCTGGTGCTGATCATCGGCGATCTGATCAAGCTCGTATGGGGCGTCGAAAATCGCCGCATCAGCCTCGGCATCGAGCCGATCGAAATGCTCGATACCTTCGTCAATCCCTACCACTTCGTGATCATTGCGACCGGAGTCGCGGTCGCGTTCGGGCTGTGGTTTTTCCTGCATCGCACGCGCTTCGGCAAGATCGTGCGCGCCGCGGTCTATAGCCGCAACATGGTGAGCGCCCTCGGTATTCCCATCCCGATGATTTATTCCGGCGTGTTCGCGCTCGGGGTCGGGCTCGCCGCATTTGCCGGCGGCGTGTTCCTGCCGCTGCTGCCGATGTCGCTCGGCGTCGATCACGATATCATCGTGCAGTGTTTCGCGGTGGTGGTGATCGGCGGTTTCGGCAGCATGCTCGGGACTTTTGTCGCAGCCGTCATCGTCGGCGTCGTCTACTCGTTCTCGATCCTGTTCTGGCCCGACGGCGCGCTGGCGATGGTTTTCCTGATCGTTATCCTGGTGCTGATCTGGCGGCCGTGGGGCCTGTTCGGCACCGAGTTGCGTTATTGATCGATCGACGTGAGAGCCGGCAACAGCAACTGGTGGTCGCGGCTTTACGCCAGGTACGGCTTGTCGGGACCGGCCGCGCTCGTACTGCTCGTTTTTTTTCTGCTGGTGCCGCTGCTGCCGGAGAAGTTCTGGACCATCGTTTCGACCGAGATCCTGATTCTCGGCCTGTTCGCGATGAGTTTCAACCTGCTCTACGGCTATATGGGGCAGATCTCGTTCGGGCATGC
>DAIRFM010000046.1:5906-8901 GCA_036795025.1 Burkholderiales bacterium
GATGTGGCGCATCGCCGAGTCGCCGTTCGGCTACATCATGCGCACGCTGCGCGACAACCAGCGGCGGGCGGCGTTTCTAGGCATCAATGTGCGCCTGCACATGCTGATGAATTTCGTGATTGCCGGCGCCTTCGCCGGACTCGCAGGGGCGCTGTGGGGGCCCTTTTCGCGCAGCGTATCGCCGGGGCTGCTCGGTTGGCAGGAGTCCGGCATTGCGGTGTTCATGACGCTGATCGGCGGCGCCGGCTCGTTCATGGGGCCGCTGCTGGGATCGGTAATCTATACTTTCCTGCAGGCGGTCGTCACCATGTTCACCACCTATTGGCCGCTGACCATCGGCACCATCATTCTGCTGATCGTGCTGTTTGTGCCGGGCGGCGTGCTCGGCCTGATCGAAAAGCGCATCAAGGCGCGCCCCGGCAGGGCCGGCGATGCCGACGACGGCGCGCGCGCCGGAACGCAAGAGCGATAGTCATGGCGGCGATACTCGAAGTCACCGGTCTGCATAAGCACTTTGGCGGTATCCACGTGACGCGGGACGTGAACTTCTCGATGGAGGAAGGCGAGCAGTCGGCGATCATCGGCCCCAACGGCGCCGGCAAGAGCACGTTGATGAATCTGCTCACGGGTTATCATCGTTGCGATGCGGGCAAGGTGGTGTTCGAGGGGCAGGACATCACCAACCGGCCGCCGCACAAAATTGCGCGCATGGGGATTTCGCGCGCGTTCCAGATCAGCAGCATTTTCGCCAAGATGACCGTTGGCGAAAACGTGCGTTCGGCAGTGCACGCCCAGATGCGGCGTTCGTTCAGCATTTTCGGCATCGCCGGTCGCATCGGAGTGGAGGAGACCGACCGCGTGCTCTCGCTGTGCGGCCTCGGGAGCAAACGCGACCTCGTAGCCGGGGAGCTCGCGCAGGGTGACAAGAAGCGTCTCGAACTCGCGATCGCGCTCGCGGGCAAGCCGCGCCTGCTGTTTCTCGACGAGCCGACCGCCGGCATGTCGATCGAGGAGGCGCGCAGCACGATGGAGCTGGTCGATCGGCTCAATCGCGAGCTCGGGCTCACCGTACTGTTCACCGAGCACGACATGGGCATCGTGTTCAACCATGCGCGCAAGCTTACGTTGATGCACCGGGGCGAAATCGTGGTGCAGGGCACACCGGAACAGGTGCGCGCGAACGAAACCGCCCAGAAAGTCTATCTCGGCGAGCACCACGTATGACGAGCCGCCTCGAGCTGCGCAGCGTTCACACCCATTACGAAACGAGCCACATCCTGTTCGACGTGTCGCTCGAGGTGAACCAGGGGGAATCGGTGTGCCTGCTCGGACGCAACGGCGCGGGCAAGACCACCACGCTGAAGAGCATCATGTCGCTCGCGCCGGCGAGCGCCGGCAGCATCGTTTTCAACGGCGTCGACCTGGTGGGGCGGGCTCCCTACGAGATCGCGCGTCTCGGCATCGGCTACGTCCCCGACGAGCGCCTGATCTTCCCCGACCTGACGGTGCGCGAAAACCTCGAGATCGCGATCAAGCAGGGCGCCGCCGGCGCGCCGGCGCAATGGACGGTGGAGCGGATCTACAAGCTGTTTCCGGTGCTGCAGCCGCTCGGCGCGCGCCTCGGCGGCTACCTTTCCGGCGGCGAACAGCAGATGCTGACCATCGGCCGCACGCTGATGGGCAATCCGTCGCTGCTGTTGCTGGATGAGCCGGTGGAGGGCGTCGCGCCGGTGGTGGTGCAGGAACTGACGCGCCAGATCAAGGCGCTCAAGACAATGGGGCTCACGATCCTGTTTGCCGAACAGAACATGCATTTTGCGACCGAGATTTCCGATCGCGCTTATGTGATAGAGAAAGGACACATCCGCTTTCATGGCACGATGCGGGAGCTTGCGGCAAACGCAGAAGTGAAGCAGAAGTATCTGATGATCTGAGATTGCGCAGGAGTTCAAGCCATGGGGTGCGGCCGCCGCTGCCGCAGATCGAGACCGCGATCAAGTATTCCGCTTGACTCCGGGAAGACAGGGGTATAATCCCGCCGAAATTGCCCGGGACGCTTACACCACCGTGAACAGCATGATCCGCATTCCAGATTGCCAACCCGCAGACGAACGCTTCGTCCTGCGCGCGCCTCCATCCTGGCGGTGTCCGGTGTCTGCCCGCTTGCATTTGCTGGCCTGAAACCAGTTTAAGTCCGATGCCTGTAGCGCAGGCCCCACCTTATTCCGAAATTCGGAGAACTGCATGAAATTCCGCTTTCCCATCGTCATCATCGACGAAGACTTCCGCTCCGAGAACACCAGCGGCCTGGGCATCCGCGCGCTCGCCAAGGCGATGGAAGACGAGGGCATGGAGGTGCTGGGGGTGACGAGCTACGGCGACCTGTCCCAGTTCGCGCAGCAGCAGAGCCGGGCGTCGGCCTTCATCCTTTCGATCGACGACGAGGAGTTCACGCCGGGGCCGGAACTCGATCCGGCGGTGCTGAATCTGCGCACGTTCATCCAGGAGATCCGCTTTCGCAACGCCGACATCCCGATCTACCTCTACGGCGAGACCCGCACCTCGCGCCATATCCCGAACGACATCCTGCGCGAGTTGCATGGTTTCATCCACATGTTCGAGGACACGCCGGAGTTCGTTGCGCGCCACATCATCCGCGAGGCGCGCGCCTACCTCGACGGGCTGTCGCCGCCGTTTTTCCGCGCGCTGGTGCATTACGCGCAGGACGGTTCGTACTCCTGGCATTGTCCGGGCCACTCGGGCGGGGTGGCTTTCCTGAAAAGCCCGGTGGGGCAGATGTTCCACCAGTTCTTCGGCGAGAACATGCTGCGCGCCGACGTCTGCAACGCGGTGGACGAACTCGGCCAGCTGCTCGACCACACCGGGCCGGTGGCGGCCTCGGAGCGCAACGCGGCGCGCATTTTCGGCGCCGACCATTGCTTTTTCGTCACCAACGGCACCTCGACCTCGAACAAGATGGTCTGGCACGCCAACG
>DAIRFM010000286.1:0-1285 GCA_036795025.1 Burkholderiales bacterium
TACCTCTACACCACACCCAGCACCCACACCTATCGGCTGTAAATTTTTAAAGAGCAAACCCGCGGCCGAGGCCGTCGGGCAAAGAGGCAGGATTATACAGCGCCGGCGAAGCAGGTCAAGGGTTTTACCGGAATATTTTGAAGACCGCGGCGTACGCCGCCGCTCAAACGACTGTAATGCGCGCGAATTTGCGCTTGCCCACCTGCGCCACCGCAACCGTTCCTCTTGCGAGCTTGAGCCCGCGGTCGCTGACGCGCTCGCCGTCGAGCTTGACGCCTCCTTGCTCGATCATGCGTATCGCCTCGGAGGTGCTCGCGGTCAGATGCGCCTGCTTCAGCGCCTGCGCGAGCGGCAGGCCGCCGTCTTCGGCCGCGATTTTCACCTCTGGCAGGTCCTCCGGCAACGCTCCTTGGCGAAAGCGTGCTTCGAAATCGGCAAGCGCGCGCACCGCCGCCGTCTTGTCATGGAAGCGCGCCACGATTTCCTGCGCGAACGCCACCTTGACGTCGCGCGGATTGCGCCCGGCGGCGACTTGCTGCTTCCACTTGCCCACCGTCTCGATCGACTCGAACGACAGCAATTCGATGTAGCGCCACATCAGATCGTCCGAGATCGACATCAGCTTGCCGAAAATGTCCTCCGGTTTCTCGTTGATGCCGACGTAGTTGCCGAGGGACTTCGACATCTTGTCGACGCCGTTCAGCCCTTCAAGCAACGGCATGGTGAGGATGCATTGCGGCGGCTGGCCGTAGTGCTTCTGCATCTCGCGCCCGACCAGCAGGTTGAACTTCTGGTCGGTGCCGCCGAGTTCGATATCGGCGCGCATCGCCACCGAGTCGTAACCCTGCATCAGCGGATAGAGGAATTCGTGAATCGCGATCGGCTGGTTCGCCTTATAGCGCGTGCCGAAATCGTCGCGCTCCAGCATGCGCGCGACGGTCGAGGTCGCCGCGAGCTTGATCATGCCTGCGGCTCCGAGCGCATCGCCCCATTTCGAGTTGAAGCAGATCTCGGTCTTGTCCGCGTCGAGAATCTTGAATACCTGCGCCTTGTAGGTGGCGGCGTTGGCCTCGATCTCCGCGCGCGTCAGCGGCGGCCGTGTCACGTTCTTGCCGGTGGGATCACCGATCAATCCGGTGAAATCGCCGATAAGAAACATGACGTGATGCCCCAGCTCCTGGAACTGGCGCATCTTGTTGATGAGCACGGTATGCCCCAGGTGCAGGTCCGGCGCCGTCGGATCGAAGCCGGTCTTGACGCGCAGCGGCCGGCCGGCCTTGATCTT
>DAIRFM010000286.1:1385-3191 GCA_036795025.1 Burkholderiales bacterium
ACGAAAAACGAATTTTAACGCACTTCGGCAGCCGGCGAGAATCAAAACTCCGTCTGCGCTGGATCGTCACTTTGTGCAGCCTGCCTTTTCTTGGCATGGTTGCCGCCTTCGGCACCGCGCCCGACACCGTGTTCTCGTTCATCCCCACGAGAACGGTGGTTGAAAACCTGGATGTCGCTCATTCCGAGCAGCCTGCTGACGCCGACCAGGTGTTCTGGCGCGAAGAGCGTTTCGGGCGCGGCGACACCATTTCCGACCTGCTCGCCCGCCTGGGTGTGAACGACGAGGAAGCGCGCGCATTCCTGCTCCGGATCAAGGCCGGACGCTCACTGCAGTTGCTGCGCCCGGGCACCACGGTGCAGGCGCGCACCGCCGAAGACGGTACCCTGCTCGCGCTGCGCTATATCACCGACAAGGGCCGGCTGATCGGCTTCGACAAACGGGGCGCGGAATTCAATGCGGTCGAGCAACAGCTCTCGCTCTCGCCGCAGCAGCGGATGAAGTCCGGCGAGATTCGCAGTTCGCTTTTCGCCGCCACCGATGCGGCCGGCCTCTCGGACAATGTCGCCATCCAACTCGCCGATGTTTTCGCCGGCGACATCGATTTCCACCGCGACCTGCGCCGCGGCGACAAATTCACCGTGATCTACGAGATGTTCTATCACGAGGGCCGCGCGATCAAATCCGGACGCTTGCTCGCCGCCGAATTCATCAACCAGGGCAAGAGCTATCGCGCGGTCTGGTTTCAGGACGCCGAAGGCAAGGGCGGCTATTACACCCCCGATGGCAAGAACCTGCGCAAGGCCTTCCTGCGCTCGCCGCTCGAGTTTTCCCGCATCAGCTCCGGCTTCGCGATGCGCTTTCATCCGATCCTGCAGCAGTGGCGCGCGCACAAGGGCGTCGATTACGCCGCTCCCGTCGGCACCCACGTCAAAGCCACCGCGGACGGCACAGTCGAGTTCGTCGGCAAGCAGAACGGCTACGGCAACGTCATCATGCTCAGGCACCAAGGTGGCCTCGGCACTTACTATGCCCACCTCAGCAGTTTTGCCGGCGGCCTGCGCAAAGGCGCGAGGGTGCACCAGGGCGACGTGATCGGGCACGTCGGCCAGACCGGCTGGGCCACAGGGCCGCATCTGCATTACGAATTCCGCGTCAACAACGAGGTGCGCAATCCGCTCACGGTCGCACTGCCCGCAGCGCTGCCCATCCCCGCACAGCAATTGGCGGCATTCAGTAGCGTGTCCGCGCCCCTCGCGGCAGAACTGAACCTGCTCAAGAATACCAACCTAGCGCTGCTCGAGTAAGCACATACTCCCGCGTGGCTGCGCGCGACTTGTTCGTCGGTCTGATGTCGGGCACCAGCCTGGATGGCGTGGACGCGGCGCTCATCGAGCTCGCACCTCCCCGTCCTGCCCTGATCAACACCGCCTACCTGCCCCTTCCCGAGGCGCTCAAGGCGGAACTGCATGCACTGCAGAGCCCTGGGCCGAACGAACTGGATCGCGCCGCGAGGGCCGGCAATGAGCTCTCACGCCTGTACGCCAAAGCGGTCCTGGCGCTGCTCAAGCAGGCGGGCATGTCGCCTGCGGCGATACGCGCCTGCGGCTGCCACGGCCAGACCATTCGCCACCGCCCCGACGCCGGCTACACCTTGCAGATCGGCAACCCGGCGCTGCTTGCCGAGCTTACCGGCATCAGCGTGGTCGCGGATTTTCGCAGCCGTGACGTCGCCGCCGGCGGCCAGGGCGCGCCGCTGGTCCCGGCCTTTCACGCCGCCGTGTTCGGCTCCGACGCCGCGCATCG
>DAIRFM010000287.1:0-3187 GCA_036795025.1 Burkholderiales bacterium
ATGAGCGAGCTGCAGCTCAGTCTGCTGGGAATAGGCGTCCTGGTGGTGGTCGGGGTGCTGATATACAACAGGCTGCAAGAGGCGCGGCTCAAGCGCCAGGCCGAGGAGGTTTTCGGTTCGCGCCACGATGACGTGCTCATGGGCGGGAGGAGCGGCGGCACCGCACCCGGACGGCCCGCAGGTCCGGTCGAGCGCATCGAGCCGACCCTGTCAGCGCCCCCGGCCGAGCGCGGCGAGGCAAGCGGCATGCTCGATCCACGCATCGATTTCATTGCGACTCTGGAGACGGATAAAGCAGTCGCAGGGGAGGCGATTTCCACGGCGATCGTCGATAGCCTGGCTAATCCTGCCAAGGCAGTCAGCTGGGAATGCTACAACCGGCAGACGGCGAGCTGGGAGCCTTTGGCCGCAGCCGGTGAATACGATATGCTGCGTGTCGGGCTGCAACTGGCCGACCGCAAAGGTGCGGCGAGCCAACAGGAATTGACTGCCTTCGCCGCCATGGCGCAGGCGGTGGCTGAAGCCATCGGCGCCAGCAGCACGCTGGCCGAGCCCGGTGCGGCGTTGCAGCGCGCGCAGCAGCTCGACGCGCTGTGTGCCGATGTGGACGTGCAGATCGGTCTCAACCTGATCTCCCGCGGCGGCCCGGTCCCCGGCACCAGGATCCGCGCCCTGGCAGAAGCGCACGGGCTCGTATTGGAGAGAGACGGCAGATTTCATCGCCGCGACGATTCCGGCCTCGAACTCTATACCCTGTGCAACATGGAGGCGGCAGCATTTTCTGCGGAGGGCATGAAGGAACTGGCCACCAAGGGGCTGACGCTGCTGTTCGATGTCGCCAGGGTGCCCGGCGGGATCGTCGCCTTCGACCGCTTCGTCGAGTTCACGCGCGTCCTGGCCGACGCATTGTCTGCCGCGATCGTCGATGACAACCGCCAGCCGCTGGATGACGCTGCGCTGGGCAAGATCCGCGCCCAACTGCAGGCCCTATACGCCAGTATGGAGAATCAGGGGATTCCGGCAGGCAGCCCGCTGGCACTGCGCCTGTTTTCGTAATGGCGGTCCCCCAGCCAATTCAGGCGAAGGCGCGCAAGCTGCGCGCAGAAATTGAGCGTCACAACCACCAATACTATCTACTCGACGCGCCGTTGGTGAGCGACGCCGAGTACGATCGACTGTTCCGCGAACTGCAGCAACTCGAAAGCGAACATCCAGAACTCGCCGGCCCCGATTCACCGACCCAGCGTGTCGGCGGTGCAGCCCTGCCCCAGTTTGAGCAGGTTACCCACCGCACCCCCATGCTCTCGCTCAACAACGCTTTTTCCGCGGAAGAGGTGATGGCGTTCGACAAGCGCGTGTGCGAGGGCCTGAAGACAAGGAATATCGAATATTTGGCCGAACCCAAGTTCGATGGCCTGGCGATTAGTCTGACCTACGCGCAGGGCATGTTCATGCAGGGCGCGACCCGCGGCGACGGCTACTCCGGCGAAGACGTGACCCCCAATCTGCGCACAGTCAAGAGCATTCCGCTACGCTTGAAAGGCAGGGCGGTTCCCGGGCTTCTCGAGATTCGCGGCGAAGTGCTGATGTACCGACGCGACTTCGACCGGATGAATCTGCGCCAGCGTGCCAATGGCGACAAAGAATTCGTAAATCCCCGCAATGCCGCGGCGGGCAGCCTGCGCCAGCTCGATTCGCGCATCACCGCAAAAAGGCCGTTGCGCTTCTTTGCCTACGCGGTCGGCGTGATCGAAGGTGCGGCCGCGCCCGAAACGCATGGTGAGATGGAAAGCTGGCTGGAGAGACTGGGCCTGCCCGTCTGTCCGGAGCGGCGCGTGGTTATCGGAGCGCAGGGGCTGATGCGGTTCTACAGCGAGATCGGGGCGCGCCGCGATCAATTGCCCTATGAAATTGACGGCGTGGTCTATAAGGTCAACAACCTCGTTGCGCAAGATCGGCTGGGTTACGTTGCGCGCGCCCCCCGCTTCGCAATAGCGCACAAGTTTCCTGCCGAGGAGGCTAGCACGGAGGTGCTAGCCATTGACGTACAGGTGGGGCGCACGGGAGCCCTGACCCCAGTCGCCCGGCTCAAGCCGGTGTTTGTGGGGGGCGTCACGGTCACAAACGCCACGCTGCACAACCTCGACCAGGTGCGGGCCAAGAAAGTGTGGGTGGGGGATACCGTCATCGTGCGTCGCGCCGGCGACGTGATTCCCGAAGTTGTACGCGTGCTGCCTGAGAAGCGCCCGCCCGGCGCGGTCGAGTTCCAGATGCCGGGCATATGCCCGGAATGCAAATCCAAGGTTGAGCGCCTTGAAAGCGAAGCGGTGTATCGCTGCACCGGCGGGCTCTACTGCCCGGCCCAGCGCAAGCAGGCACTGCTGCATTTCGCGTCGCGCCGCGCCATGGATATCGAAGGCCTGGGAGAAAAACTGGTTGACCAGCTTGTCGATAGTGGCATAGTCCATACGCCAGCCGATCTGTACGACCGGGAAAAGCTGAATGCCGACCGCCTCGCCGAGCTGGAGCGCATGGCGGAAAAGTCGGCGGCGAACGTTATTGCGGCAATCGAAAAGACCAAAGGCAGTTCTCTTGCCCGATTCGTCTTCGCGCTTGGCATCTATCACGTGGGCGAGGAGGTGGCGAAGATCCTCGCCCGCCATTTCGGCTCGCTTGATGGCTTGCTGAATGCCGATTGGGACGCGCTGATAGCTGAAAAGGAACGCGTCCAGAAGGAGAACACGCGCCGCCGCACCAAGGGCGACACCTTGCTCGATCCGATCCTCCCCGGGGTGGGCCCGGAGATCATGCAAAGCGTGGCAAATTTCGTTAGTCAGCAGCACAATCGCGAAGTGATCAAACAATTGCGTGAGAGCGGCGCGGTGCGCAAGGAATCACCGCCATCAGCGGTCCAAGGCGGCAGCGTCATCGGCAAGACTTTCGTTCTTACCGGTACCTTGCCGGCCATGAGCCGCGATCAGGCTAAGGATTTGATCGAGGCGCAGGGCGGCAAAATCACCGGCTCGGTATCGAGCAAAACCGATTACGTCGTGGCCGGAGCGGAAGCGGGCAGCAAGCTGACCAAGGCGCAGGAACTTGGCATTCGGTTGCTGGATGAGGCAGGATTGCAGCAATTGCTGAAAGGAAACTGATGAAGCGCGTGCGCAAATGTGTGTTTCCGGTAGCG
>DAIRFM010000288.1:0-3186 GCA_036795025.1 Burkholderiales bacterium
GGCGCCATGAGCGTGAATGTCGCCCAGCTCCTCGCGCGCAGCGCGCATGCCTACCCGGCGCTGCCTGCGCTCGCGCGCGGCGAGCGCGTGACCTGCACCTACGCCGAACTCGCCGCTCGGGTATCCCGGCTTGCGGCGGGGCTGGCCCTGCGCCTCTCGCCGAACGACCGCGTCGCCCTGGTGATGAAGAATTGCCCGCAGTACGTGGAGTTGCTGTTCGCCTGCTGGCATGCGGGCTTGTGCGCGGTGCCGGTCAACGCCAAGCTGCATCCGCGGGAACTCGAATTCATCCTGCAGAATAGCGGCGCGCGCTTGTGCTTCGCCAGCGCCGACCTGTTTGGCGCGGTGGCGCCGCTGCAGGCGAGCGTGGCCTGCCTCGAAGAAACGATAGACGCGGACAGCCCGCGCTACGCCGCGCTCGCAGCAGGCGCGCCGATGCCCATCGCGGCGCGCGAGGCCGGCGACCCGGCCTGGCTGTTCTACACCAGCGGCACCACCGGCCGGCCTAAGGGCGTGACGCTGACGCAGAAGAACGTGATGGCGTTGGTCCTCAACTATTTTTCCGACGTCGATGCGATCGCCCCGGGCGACGCCATTATCCACGCCGCGCCGATGTCGCATGGTTCGGGCTTCTACATCCTGCCCCACGTCGCGCACGCGGGCTTGAACGTGGTGCCCGAGTCGGGCGGGTTCGATGCGCCCGAGATCTACGCGCTGCTGCAGGCGCATCGCGGCGTCACCATGTTTGCCGCGCCCACCATGGTCAAGCGCCTGGTCGATTTTTCGGGCGACGCCGACACGCGCAATCTCAAGACCATCGTCTATGGCGGCGGCCCCATGTACGTGGCCGATTGCAAGGCGGCGATGGCGCGCTTCGGCTACAAGCTGGCGCAGATCTACGGCCAGGGCGAATCGCCCATGACCATCACCGCCATGGGCAAGGCGATCCATGCCGCCACCGGCCATCCGCGCTACGAGGAGCGCCTGGCCTCGGTCGGCCAGGCCTTCACCGGCCTCGAGGTCATGGTCGCATCCGACGACGACCGTCCGCTGCCCGCGGGCGCGATCGGCGAGATCCTGGTGCGCGGCGATCCGGTCATGCCGGGTTACTGGGACAACCCCGAGGCGAGCGCCGAAACATTAAGGGGCGGCTGGCTGCACACCGGCGACGTCGGCAGCCTGGACGAAGAGGGCTTTCTCACCCTCAAGGACCGCAGCAAGGACGTGATCATCTCGGGCGGCTCCAACGTCTATCCGCGCGAGGTGGAGGAGGTGCTGCTGCGGCATCCGGGCGTGAGCGAAGTCTCGGTGGTCGGCCAGAGCGACCCGGAATGGGGCGAAGTGGTGATCGCCTTCGTCGTCGCCCGGGGCAAACAACCTGAAGTCGCCGAGCTGGACGCTCTGTGCCTGGACCACATCGCCCGCTTCAAGCGGCCCAAGGTCTACCGCTATGTCGAGGCCCTGCCGAAGAACAGCACCGGCAAAGTGCTGAAGACCGAGCTACGCAAGCTCTTGTAGTGGTCCAAAAGAGTGGTAGCCGTATTTTGTGGTTGATTTTGCGTTGTGCAACGCGTCAACGAATCCGGCAGTCTTGCGTGATCTGAGTGGACTGTCTCAGATCGGCCACAACCGGACGCTCCGCACGATAGTAGACGTATCAAGTGCGAAACAAGCGGACTGCAACCGGCGTTGCCAATTTTCAGTCGGGTTTGATATTGGCCGCCCGGATTAACTTGCCCCACTTTTCGGTCTCTTCGGCGATGAGTTTTCCGAAGGCAGCGGACGAGCCGGCAAGCGTCGTGGCGCCCAAGTCAGCGAAGCGCGCCTTCATCTTCGGATCGGCAAGGCCCGCATTGATCGCTTTATTGAGCTTCTCGATAATTTCGATGGACGTGTTCTTGGGCGCACATACGCCGATCCATCCGCTGGCCTCGTAGCCAGGCACGAATTCGCCCATGGCAGGCAAGTCCGGCAGCGCCTCCGAGCGTGTAGCTGTCGTCACTGCCAACGCACGGAGCCTGCCCGATTTGATGTATTGGATTGACGCGGGCAAGGGTTCGAACAAAACCTGCACTAGCCCACTGAGCAGATCAGTAATTGCTTGCGGCGCGCCACGATAAGGGACATGTATAAAATTGACACCGGTCATCATCTTGAACAGCTCGCCGGCGAGATGTTGTGTGGTTCCATTCCCGGACGAGCCGTGGTTGATCTTGCCCGGATTGGCTTTCGCGTAGGCGATGAATTCGGGAACCGTCTTCGCCGGAAAGGATGCACTTACCGTCATGACGTTGGGAAATCGAACGACGCCAGAAACCGGTGCGACGTCCCTTATGAAATTGAAACTAAGTTTTTCGTAGAGCGTCGCATTGATTGCGTTCACCGTACCACCCAGCAGGAGCGTGTAACCGTCGGCCGGTGCACGAATGACCGCTTCGGTGGCTAAATTGCTGCTCGCGCCGGGCCGGTTCTCGACAATGACTGGCTGGTGGAGCTGCTCCGATAACCATTGCCCCATCAGGCGCGCAACGATGTCAAAGTTACCACCAGCCGTAAAGCCGACGAGGATGCGCACCGGTCGCGTCGGATAGGTTTGCGCCCATGATATTTTGGCGGTGGCCGCGAGCGCGGTAGAACCTGCTGCCAGAGACAGCAATTGACGGCGCGTTATCATGCTTTTCCTCCCCAGGCTGTAACGACATGCGGTTTTATTATTCTACTCGCCTGACGGGCCGGTCTGCCAAGGGCTGCTGTGGGTCGAACTGAGACAATCAGCCTAAGCCCCACGGTCTTCATTTGCCGTACCGGCATTTTGCGTCGCAGCACGCGATTTGGTGATCAACCACGAAATACGGCTACCCCAAAAAAAGTGGTGGCCCAAAAGAATGACATTCCGAAGAATGTCATTCCGAGTTCCCCTCCGGGGATAAACTTCGCGAGGAATCTGTTGTTGAAGCGAACAAGTTAGGTCCCGGAATGACGTTTCATTGGATTGCGAAGGCGGGTCCGACGCCTGGAACCCCGTGTGGACCTCCTTGCCGCCGCGACACTGTTAGACTGCCGTTTGTGGGCAGCGCGCCAACCTGCCCCAAGTTGACGTTAACGTAAACGTCAACTAAAATGGGTATTCGCGGAATTCCGGCAGCGGGGTTGCCATGACCGACCTTTCCATCAGCGCCAACCTGA
>DAIRFM010000047.1:0-8863 GCA_036795025.1 Burkholderiales bacterium
ATGGCCGGAATGTTGAGGTAACTGGCCGAGGATTGCGCCGGGCCGATGCATACCGACTCATCGGCAAGTTTGACGTACTTCGCCTCGCTGTCGGCTTCGGAATGCACCATGACGGTCTTGATACCCAGTTCGCGGCAGGCGCGCTGGATGCGCAGGGCTATCTCGCCCCGGTTGGCGATGAGGACTTTTTTAAACATCGCGAAGTGTAAATTCCGTAGGCGTATAGGCCGGATTCCGGGAAATCGGGCAAGGGCGACCGGCTGGCGCGCGCGCGCGCGGACCCAGGATTCGGGCGGTCCTGCTCACTCCTCCCTCCTCACACCTCAATCTATGACCACCAGAGGCTCGCCATACTCGACCGGCTGGCCATTTTCCACGAGTATCGCTTTGATGACGCCGTCCTTGTCGCACTCGATCTCGTTCAGCAGCTTCATCGCCTCGATGATGCAGATGGTGTCGCCCGACTTGACCGTGTCGCCCACCTCGACAAAGTGCTTGGCGCCAGGAGAGGGCGAGCGGTAGAAAGTGCCCACCATGGGCGACTTGACCACGTGACCCTGGATCGCTGCGGCGGCAGCCGCCGGCGCGGGCGCCAATGCGGGCGCCGCAACTGGAGCCGGATTCGGAGCCGCATAGACGACGCCTGAACCGCCGCTCTTGACGATCTTGACCTTTTCTTCGCCCTCGGTGACCTCCAGTTCGGAGATGCCCGATTCCTGCACCAGGTCTATCAATTTCTTCAGTTTGCGCAAATCCATGGCTGTTCCTCCTTGCTGCGCGGCGCCAGCCCGGCGCGCCGGGATCCGCGGACGCTAGGCCTGCTGCAGAATGAACTGTAGCGCCAGCTCGTAGCCGCGGCTGCCCAAGCCGCAAATCGTTCCTGCCGCCTGATCGGAAAAATAGGAATGGCGGCGAAACGGCTCGCGGGCGTGGATGTTGGATAGATGGACTTCGATGAACGGGATCGCCACCCCCGCCAAGGCGTCGCGCAGGGCGACGCTGGTATGGGTGAAGCCCGCCGGATTGATAATGATAGAGGTGACCTGCTCTTTCTTGGATTGCTGCACCCGGTCGATGAGCGCTCCCTCTTGGTTACTCTGGAAACAGCTTACTGTGGCGCCTGCCGCTTTGCCTTGCGCAATCAAGCGCCGATTGATATCTGCCAGGGTTTCCCGACCGTAGATCTCCGGCTCGCGGCTGCCTAATAGATTCAGATTAGGCCCGTGCAGCACTAGTATTTTCTTCGGACCTCGCTTTGTGCGGGCCGTGGTCTTAAGCGCTACCGCGCCGGATGTTTTTTTCGGCATATGTGCAAGTTTGCCGCAAATACGTGCTAATTGTCGAGTTTATCAAAGAAATTACAAGAAATTAATCGAGTCTACAATCGGCTGCGTTAGAGCAATGGGGTCAGTACCGCGCCCAATAAGGCCTCGGTCAGCGCCCCGGCGTGGGCGTATACCACCTTTCCGGCACGGTCCAGCACTACGGTAAATGGCAGCACCCCCGCGCGATTTCCCAAGTCCTCGGTTATGCCCAAGGTTTCCATGCTACCGATCAGCAGAACGTAGTCAATGCGCATCTCCTCTGCATAATCTCGTACTTTAGATACATTATCTATGGCGATACCGACAAATTGGACGCCGTTCGATGCATATTTGTGTTGTACCCTCATCAATGCCGGGATTTCCTCCCGGCAGGGCGCGCACCAAGTCGCCCAGAAGTTCACCACCAGCACTTTGCCGCGCCATTGGGACATCGTCTGTGACTTGCCGCTGGGGTCGGAGAGCGATACCAGCATCAAGCTCTGGGCGGCGCCATCCGCTACCGGGGAGGTCAGGCTCCCGCGGCTGAAATAGAAACCGGCGGCGCCGGCAAGTACCGCTACCGCCAGAAATACGCCGGCCTGAAGGCGCCTATTCACCGTTGGCGACCAGGGTCCGGACCGCGTCCAGGCCGGCGCGCTCGAGCGGCCGCCCCAGAGGCGAGGTCTTGACGCTGCGACGTTCGTCGTCGGGCCAATAGACCGCGACCCGGACCGGCGTGCCCCGCCAGTCCAAAGACAGCACACTCGCCGCCCGTGCCTGATTCCCGCTGTAATAACGCGATTCCGAGGTTTCGTAGGGAATGTTGCGGTTTAGCAGAAAAATCTCCAACTCCTTGCCGCTATCGGCAAATACCTGCAGGTCGATATCGGCGTAGCGCCCGGCGGTACCCTTTAACACCGGGCCGGTGAGGTAAGGCTTGAAATGCGCGAGCTGCTCCATCGCCGCCAGCGCCTGGCTGCGCAGATAGCGCAGGCGTTCGCGCTGCTCCTCGCCCTGGTACAGCGACTGGTACACGCGCAGTTCGGTCTCGATCTCGTCGTTATTGGGCAAGGACTGGGTGTCGCCGGCGCCGAGTTGGCGCGCCGCCTTACGCTTGGCCATGGCGAAATCCTCGATGCCGTCTTCAGCCATGATGCGCGCCGCAACCGCAGCGATCCGGGTGCGCATGTTTTGTTGCTTGGACTTCTGTTCCTTGGGCATGGCAGCGCTCCACGCGTAAGCGGAAAGGAATGATAGCGCAGCGGGGCTGCAACCGAAATACGGTAAACTCCCGAGCAGTGTCATTTCGAGGCCGAAGGCCGGGAAATCTGCGTCTAACAGCAGATTCCCCGCTTCAATGGAGTGACAGATCCCGGAAGAAACCCACGGTACTGTTCATGCACATCCACATCCTCGGCATCTGCGGCACTTTCATGGGCGGTATCGCCGCGATCGCCCGGCAGGCGGGCCACAAGGTCACTGGCTGCGATGCCAACGTCTATCCGCCGATGAGCAGCCAACTCGAGGCCCAAGACATAGACCTGATCGAAGGCTACGGCGCAGACCAGATCAGCTTAAGACCTGACTTGTGGGTGATCGGCAATGTCGTCTCCCGCGGCACCCCCCTGGTAGAGGAAATCCTCGACCGCGGCGAACCCTATATCTCCGGTCCCCAATGGCTGGCGGAGAACATTTTGCCCGCGAAGTGGGTGCTCGCAGTCGCTGGGACCCATGGGAAAACGACTACGTCTGCCATGCTCGCCTGGATCCTTGAGGCGGCCGGCAAGCGTCCCGGTTTTCTTATCGGTGGCGTGCCGCAAAATTTCGGAACGTCCGCCCGCTTGACCGATTCCCGGTTTTTTGTGATCGAGGCGGATGAGTACGACACCGCCTTTTTCGACAAGCGCTCCAAGTTTGTCCATTACCACCCGAAAACCGCCGTTTTGAATAACCTAGAGTTCGATCATGCTGACATCTTTCGTGATCTTGCTGCCATTGAGCAACAATTTCATCATTTCGTCCGAACCGTTCCGAAGTCGGGCCTGCTTGTAGCGAACGGTGCTGATCAGGCTCTGGCGCGAGTACTAAATCAAGGCCGCTGGACTCCCATCGAATACTTTGACGCCAGCGGCGGTTGGCAGGCCGAAGCGCTGGACGTCGACGCCTTCCGTGTCAGTCTGGCCGGACAAGAGCAGGGCACGGTGCGTTGGGAATTGTTGGGCCAGCATAATCGCGCCAATGCCCTGGCCGCCATCGCGGCCGCCCGTCACGCGGGCGTGGCCCCGGGCGCAGCCTGCGAAGCGCTAGGGCGTTTCGACAGCGTCAAACGCCGCATGGAGCTGCGCGGCACGGCAGGAGGCGTCACGGTCTACGACGACTTCGCCCATCATCCCACGGCGATCGCGACCACGGTGGCCGGCCTGCGCCGCAAGGTCGGCAAGGCGCGCATCCTCGCCGTACTCGAACCTCGCTCCAATACCATGAAACTTGGCGTCATGAAGGACGCGCTCCCCGGCAGCCTCGCGGAGGCCGATCTGGTTTACTGCTACAGCGCCAACCTGGACTGGAATCCCGCGGGCGCGCTCGCGCCGTTGGGCGCCAAAGCAGCCTGCCATGACGATCTCGATGCGCTGGTTACCGCCATCGCTACCGAAGCCAAGCCCGGAGACCAGGTGCTAATCATGTCCAACGGCGGCTTTGGCGGTATTCACCAGAAACTGCTGGATCGCCTGAGTGCCGGCTTGAAATGCTGATCTACCTGCACGGCTTCAACAGCTCGCCCGGCTCGCACAAAGCACAGGTGCTCAAACGTTATATGGAGGAGCGCGACCTGGGCGACCAATACTGCTGCCCGGCGCTGCCGCACGAGCCCAAGCGCGCCATTGCCGTAGTCGAGGCCGAGATTGCGAAACACCCGCGCGACGCCATCACCCTCATCGGCAGCTCGCTCGGCGGCTTCTACTCCACCTACCTCGCCGAGCGCCACGATCTTCGCGCCATTTTGATCAATCCTGCCGTCTGTCCGCATGAGGATCTGCGCGCGTATCTCGGCGTGCAGCGCAACCTCCACACCGGACGGCAATATGAACTCACCGAAGAGCACCTGCGCCAGTGGGAAAAGCTCTACCTGCCCACCGTCCGTCCGCAGCGCTACTTGTTGCTGGTGGAAACCGGGGACGAGGTGCTCGACTATCGCGCAGCGGTGGAAAAATACGAAGGTGCGCGACAGATCGTAATCGAAGGCGGCGACCACAGCCTGGCGAGCTTTCCCGAGCACATCCCGCTGATCTTGGACTTCGCGGGGCTGACTCGGGCCTGAGTCAGGCCTTGGGCGGCGGGCGTCTCCTCAGACCCAAGATTCCGTACGATTCAGGCCGCACGCACCAACGGTTGATAACCCTCGGGCAGACCGGCCTTGGAAATGTGGCCATAGAGCTCGGCGTCGGGCAGGGCCGCGAAAGCCGTCTTGCGCACCTCGATCAGCTTGCCGATGTCGATGCCGGTGTTCACGCCCATGGACTCGAACATGAACGCCAGATCCTCGGTGACCACGTTGCCTGATGCGCCGGGCGCCCAGGGACAGCCGCCCAAGCCGCCTAGGGTGCTGTCGAAATTGCGCACTCCGACCTCGTAGGCGGCGAGCGCGTTCGCAAGTCCGAGGCCTCGGGTGTCGTGAAAGTGCGCTTCGATGTCGAAGTCCTCGCCGATGGCTTTGCGCACTTTCTGGAACAGGCGCTTCACCTGTCCCGGGTTGGCGTAGCCCACGGTGTCGGCCAGACTGATGGCATCCGCCCCGGCCTGTCGCAACGCCACTGCAACGCGCACCACGTCGTCTTCTGCCACCACCCCCTGCAGCGAGCAGCCGAAAGCGGTGGAGCAGGCGCCCACCAGTTGCGCTCGTCTGCCTTTCGCTTGCGCTCGCACCAGGCCGGCCATGCGGGCAAAGTCCTCGATCGCCTGTGCCGTGGTCTTGCGCACGTTGCTCATGCTGTGCGCCTCGGACACGGAGATCGGCACGGTGACGCGGCGCGCGCCGGCGGCGAGGGCGCGCTCGCAGCCCCTGAAGTTGGGCACCAGCACCACCGGTGTCAAGCCGGGGATGGCATTGGCGTATGCGAGCACTTCCTCGGCGTCGACGAACTGCGGGATGAGCTTGGCCGGCACGAAGGAGCAGACCTCGATCGCGTGCACGCCGGCGGCGGCCTCGGCGCTGATCCAAGCCTGCTTCGCCGCGGTCGGCATGAAGCTCTTGGTATTCTGCAGCCCGTCGCGCGGGCCAACCTCGGTAATGATCACATCGGCAGCGTTCATAGGCATCCTTCCTGCTGCATTTGCGAGATGGCACTGCGCTGCAGCCCAGTTTGGCTAAGTATTGCACAGTTTACTCGCCCAGCCGCGGCCCGAACATGGTTGACTATGCCCTGAATGCATGCGCCGATCCACCGGCGCGCGGAAGCGCAGCTAGCGTCAGCCTGAACAAGGGGCCCAGGGAAGGGGTGGGACCCATCCCTTCCCACCCGGTCCACTTGAAAATACCCCAAATCAGAGGAAGCTCCGGTTGCGTCAGCGACTCAATCAGAGCTTCCCTGGCGTATAATTTCAACCTGCTGCGTTGAATCGGACGCCGCGCGAGCGCCGCGCCCTTCAGCCTGCCCGTCAGGGGTGACGGCGGCGCTCGACAAACCCTACTCCTTCGGCCTTGAACCCATGAACGTGCTGTACGAAGAGACCGGCTCTTTCAAGGTCGGCGCCGTGCTCGCAGAGAGCGACGCGTCTCTGCAAGTGGAGGCGCCGCACGGCAAGAGGAACAAGATCAAGGCAGCGAGCGTGCTGCTGCGCTTCGAGGCGCCTCCGCTCGCCGAACTCATGGGCAAGGCCGAAACGCAGGCCGCCGAGATAGATACCGATTTCCTGTGGCAATGCTGCGGCGAAGCGGAGTTCGGTTTCGCTGACTTGGCACGCGAATATTGCGGCCATGCGCCCAATGCGCTGGAAGCCGCGGCGATCCTGATCAAGCTGCAATCGGCGCCGATGTACTTCTACCGCAAAGGCAAAGGCCGCTTTCGTGCCGCGCCCGCCGACACCCTCAAAGCGGCGCTTGCGAGCGTGGAGAAAAAGCGACTGCAGGAGGAGCAAATCCACACTTGGGCGGACGACCTGCAGCGCGGCACCGTGCCCGACGCGCTACACGCCATGTTGCCGCAGTTGTTGTACCAACCCGATCGCAATCGCGTGGAGACCAAGGCCCTGGAGTTGGCCTGCGAGGCGAGCGGCCTGTCGGCGGCGAAGCTGTTCGAGCGCGCCGGCGCCCTGCCCTCCAGCCACGACTACCATCTGGGGGCGTTTCTATTCGAGTTCTTTCCACGCGACAGCGGGTTTTCCGACAACATCTCCGTCGGCGAGCCGCCGCAGCTGCCGCTGGCCGAGGCCGCGGCGTTCAGCCTGGACGATGCCAGCACCACCGAAATCGACGATGCATTTTCTCTGACTCGGCTTGCCAACGGCCGCTATCGCGTCGGCATTCACATCGCCGCCCCGGGGCTGGGTTTCGCGCCCGGGTCCGCGGTGGACAAGATCGCGCGCGCGCGTCTGTCCACTGCCTACATTCCGGGGCAGAAGATCACCATGCTGCCGCCGCAGGTGATCGAGCGCTATACCCTCGCCGAAGGACGCGATTGCCCGGCGGTGTCGTTGTACCTGGACATCAATCCGCTGTCGCACGTGGTGGAGGGCCAGGAAACGCGCATCGAGCGCGTGAAGATCGCCGCCAACCTGCGCCATCATCAGGTGGAGGCGCTGGACGCAGCCTTTCTCGCCGGAGAAGAACGGGGTGAACTGCCGTTCGAGGCCGAGTTGTTTTTCCTGTGGCGGCTCGCGCTTGAACTGGAGGCGGTGCGGGGCAAGCCCGCGGCGCACCAGGACCGCATCGACTATAACTTTTACGTCGAAAATGAGCGCGTCAGTATCGTCGAGCGCAAGCGCGGCGCACCGCTGGACAAGCTGGTGTCGGAACTGATGATCAGCGCCAACAACAACTGGGGCAGGCTGCTCGCCGACCGCGGCGTGCCCGCGATCTACCGTGCGCAATCCAACGGCAAGGTACGCCTGACTACGGTAGCCTCTCCACACCAGGGCCTGGGCGTGTCGCACTACGTTTGGGCGAGTTCACCGCTGCGCCGCTACATCGATCTGCTAAACCAGTGGCAACTGCTCGCCTGCCTCTCGGGCACGACGCCTCCGTTCGGAAAAAATTCGCCTGATCTGCTCGCGGCGATGCGCGAGTTCGAACTGACCTACGCTGCCTACGACCAATTCCAGGGGAAAATGGAGCATTACTGGTGCCTGCGCTGGCTGCTGCAGGAGCAGGTGACGCTATCAAAGGCGCAGGTGCTGCGCGATAATTTGGTCAAGTTCGAGCGGATTCCGCTGTATGTCCGCGTGCCCTCGCTGCCGGAACTGGAAGTGGGCAGCCGGGTACTGCTCGAAATCGAAGGGATAGACCTGATCGATAACTCGGTCAAAGCCCGATACAAGGGACCGGCTGAGGGCTCGCGAATGTCTGAGTAGGAGAGAGTGACAGCGCGCGAGGATCGATCGAAGCAGGCAGTAGCGATGGTCCGGTTTGGTGACCCCGTTTTCCAGTCCAGCGTACCCGGGCACCACCACAGCCGAAAGTTGACATAAATTCTCTCGAAAAGCATAAAATACTTTGATTTTACTAGTGTTTGAGGTCTGATTGCACAGCGTTTATCCGCTCGGTTCCAAGCGCATGCGCTGGCCTGAGTTCATGGCTGGCATGGATCCTTCGTCGCGCAGTTTCACCCTCGCGCTGGGCCTATCCATCCTGCTGCACGCGGTGGCGCTGTCCATCCATTTCAAGCTGCCCGACATCATCCGCGACAAATACATATTGCCGCCGCTGGAGGTGGTGCTGGTCAACAGCAAGACCCGCGCGAAACCGGTCAAGGCCGACGTGCGGGCGCAGGCCAATCTAGACGGCGGCGGCAATACCGACGAAAACCGCCGCGCCAAGACGCCGCTGCCGGTGCTGAAGGAGGCCGGGTCCGGTGCCGATGCCAAGCGCGCAGCGCGCCGAGTGCAGGAACTCGAGGCGCGACAGTTGAAGATGATGACCCGGTTGCAGGCGGCGAAAAGCGTGACCACGGCCGAACAGCCCAAACCTGCGTCCGCCGCGGAGGCGCCCCAGCCCCAGGTGTCGGGCCAGGAGCTCGCCACCAGCGCGCTCGCGATCGCGCGCATGGAGGCGCAGATCTCGCGTCAGACCGAGGAATACAACAAGCGCCCGCGAAAGAAAAACATAGGCGCGCGCGCGGAGGAATACCGCTTTGCGCAATACGTCGAGGACTGGCGCCTGAAAGTCGAGCGCATCGGCAATCTGAATTACCCGGACGGCGCGCGCGGCCGGGTCTATGGCAGCCTGGTGCTCACCGTTTCAATCAAGGCCGACGGCAGTCTCGACAAAATCGAGGTCGACCGCTCCTCGGGATACCAGATTCTGGACCGCGCGGCCGAGCGCATCGTGAAAATGGCCTCGCCCT
>DAIRFM010000289.1:0-3181 GCA_036795025.1 Burkholderiales bacterium
GGGGAGGCGCGGGATTTCCAGGATTTCCACTCTTTCGGGTGGTGAAATGCTGGATATTACGGCAGACTATATGAACCGGCCCAAAATGGGAACCGGCGGGGGCCATCCGGCGCGCCGGTCCTGGCCCAATTCCATGCATCGAGGAGGAGAAATCATGCAACTCAAGCATTCTGCAATCGGCGGTTTGGTCTTGGCCTTGTGCGCGGGTGTTGCCGCGGCGCAGGACATCAAGATCGCGCACGTATATGACAAGACCGGCCCGCTCGAGGCCTACGCCAAGCAGTCCAGCATCGGTTTCACGATGGGGCTCGAGTATGCCACCGGCGGCAAGATGGAACTGCTCGGGCGCAAGATCGTGGTGATCGAGAAGGACACGCAGTCCAAGCCCGACGTGGGCAAAGCGCAGCTTGCCGCCGCCTACGGCGACGACAAGGCGGACATCGCGGTCGGACCGGTCAACTCCGGCGTCGCACTGGCCATGCTGCCGGTGGCCGAGGAATACAAGAAAGTGCTGTTGGTCGAGCCGGCGGTGGCCGACTCCATCACGGGGGACAAGTGGAACCGGTACATTTTCCGCACCGCACGCAATTCGACGCAGGACGCGGTGGCCGGGGCGGCGACGCTGAAGGGCGACGTCACGGTCGCGACCCTGGCGCAGGACTACGCCTTCGGCCGCGACGGCATCAAGGCGTTCAAGGATGCGCTGGCCAAGGCCAACCCGAAGGCGAAGATCATCCACGAGGAATACGCGCCGCAGGCGACCACCGACTTCACCGCCCCCGCGCAGCGCATCTTCGAGGTGCTGAAGGACAAGCCCGGCCGCAAGGTCCTCGCGATCATCTGGGCCGGACCGCATCCGATGGTGAAGATCATGGAGATGAAGCCGGAGCGTTACGGCATCGAGCTCGCGCCGGGCGGCAACATCCTTCCGGTAATGAAGGGCTGGAAGGACTACGCCGGCGTAGAGGGCGCGATCTATTATTATTACGGCTTTCCGAAAAACAAGATGAACGACTGGCTGGTGAAGGAGCACGAGAAGCGCTATGGCCAGCCGCCCGATTTCTTCACCGCGGGCGGATTCGCTGCGGCGATGGCCGTGACCGAGGGGATCAAGAAGGCGGGGAGCACCGACACCGAGAAGTTGATCGCCGCCATGGAGGGTATGTCGTTCGAAACGCCCAAGGGCAAGATGACCTTCCGCAAGGAGGACCATCAGGCGATGCAGAACATGTTCCACTTCCGTATCAAGAAAGCGCAGAAGGGGGAATGGGACCTGCTGGAACTGGTGCGCGAGATCCCGGCGTCCGAGATGCCGGTGCCGGTCCAGAACAAGCGTTAAACCCGCGCACTTACGCGCCGGTTCAACTCCGCGGGATCGAACGGACGCAGGCGTCGTTCATCCCGCGGTTATTGTCCGCCATCGAAATTTTTTCATGTCCGAACCGCGCTCCGGCGAACATCCGGCTCTTGAGACACGCGACCTGACCATCCGCTTCGGCGGCCACGTCGCGGTCAACCGGGTGTCCTGCGCGTTCGGTCCGGGCACACTCACCGCCATCGTCGGCCCCAACGGCGCGGGCAAGACTACTTACTTCAACCTGATTTCCGGCCAGTTGTCCGCGACCGGTGGCACGGTGAAACTGTTTGGCGAGGACGTGACCTCGCTGCCCGCACCGCAGCGCACACGCCGCGGCATGGGGCGGGCGTTCCAGCTCACCAACCTGTTTCCGCAGCTGAGCGTGCTCGAGAACGTGCGTCTGGCCGCTCAGTCGCGCGCCGGCATGGGCCTGAATCTGGTCTCGGTGTGGTCGAGCCATGTCGAGCTGATCGAGCGCGCCGAGCATTATCTGCATCGCGTCCGGCTCGACGACCGGCGCGATGCGCTTGCCTCCGCGCTGGCGCACGGCGACCAGAGAAAGCTCGAGGTGGCGATCCTGCTCGCGCTCGAGCCCGATATCTTCATGTTCGACGAGCCCACTGCGGGCATGAGCGTGGACGAAGTGCCGGTGATCCTCGATCTGATCCACGAGATCAAACAGCAGCGCGACAAGACCATTCTGCTGGTCGAGCACAAGATGGACGTGGTGAAGTCGCTGGCCGACCGCATTATCGTGCTGCACCAGGGCGAGCTCGTCGCCGACGGGGAGCCGGCCGCGGTGATCGCCTCGCCGATCGTGCAGCAGGCCTATCTGGGGCTGGTCGGACATGAGTAACCTGCTCGCGCTCGCCGGTGTCAATACCCATATCGGCCACTACCATATCCTGCAGGGGGTGGACTTCGTCGTGCCGCGCGGCGGGCTCACCGTGCTGCTCGGCCGCAACGGCGCCGGCAAGACCACGTGCCTGCGCACCATCATGGGATTGTGGAAAGCCTCGGCCGGGCGCATCGAGTTCGACGGCAGCGACATCGCCAGGCGTTCGACGCCGGCGGTGGCGCAGCTCGGCATCGGCTACGTGCCGGAATCCATGGGTATCTTCGCCGGACTGGCGGTGCGCGAGAACCTTGCGCTGGCCGCGCGCTCCGGCCCGCTCGACGCGCAGCGCCTGGAATGGATATTCGGTTTCTTCCCGGCGCTGAAGAAATTCTGGAATCTACCGGCCGGCCACCTTTCCGGCGGTCAGAAGCAGATGCTCGCCATCGCGCGCGCCATCATCGAGCCGAGAAAGCTGTTGCTCATCGACGAGCCGACCAAAGGCCTGGCGCCGGCCATCATCGCCCATATGGTGGAGGCGTTTCGCGAGCTGAAGCGCACCGACACCACCATCCTGCTGGTGGAGCAGAACTTCAATTTCGCGCGCGCCCTGGGCGACACGGTGGCGGTGATGGATTCCGGCCGCGTCGTCCATACCGGCAGCATGACGACGCTGGCAGAAGATCAAGCCGAGCAACAGAAGCTGCTCGGCCTGTCCCTGGACTTGCACCAATGAGCGACGACGCGCTGCGCGTTCCGCGCATCGACAGGATTCCGCTCGCGCTGATCCCGGCGATTGCGCTCCTGGCGTTGGCGCTGATCCCGAGCCTGCCGACCTGGGTCACGCTGACCGTAGCCGGCCTCGCCATGGGCATGATGATTTTCATCATGGCTTCGGGCCTCACCCTGGTGTTCGGCCTGATGGACGTGATGAACTTCGCCCATGGCGCCTTCATCACCATCGGCGCCTTCGTCGCCACCAGCGTGCT
>DAIRFM010000048.1:0-3721 GCA_036795025.1 Burkholderiales bacterium
CAGGCGTGCCCGCCGGCGCAACCAGCCCGCTCCAGGTGACTGCCTCGAATCCCTTATGGCCCGATTCGGAAATGGTAGGCACGGCCGGGAGCGGCTTGATGCGCTGCGCCGAAGACACTGCCAGCGCGCGCAGTTTGCCCGCCGCCACCAGCGTCATCACCGATTGGGTGTTGGCGAACATGATATCCACCTGGTGGCCGAGGAGATCGGTGACCGCGGGAGAGGCGCCCTTGTAGGGGATGTGCAGGAATTTCACCCCTGCCTTGCGCGCGAACAACTCGCCCGCCAGGTGGCCGACAGTTCCGCTTCCGGCGGAGGCCATGGTCAAGGCGTCGGGCTTGGCCTTGGCGGCCGCGACGACATCGGCGAGGCTGTGATAGGGCGAATCGGCGGCGACGACCAGCACCATCGGCTGCGCGGAAACCAGTCCCACCGGCGCGAAATCCTTCAACGCATCGAACGGCATCTTTGCATACAGACTCGGGTTGATCGCGAGGTTGGCGGTCTGGCCCATGCCTATGGTGTAGCCGTCCGGAGCGGACTTGGCCAGCGCGTCGAGGCCGATATTGCCGCCCGCGCCGGGTTTGTTGTCGATCACCAGGGTCCACTTCGTTGCGGCTGAGATTTTTTCCGCGAGCTGGCGCGTCAACACATCGGTGCCGCCGGCGGGCGGAAAGGGCACGATCACCCGAATCGGCTTGGCCGGCCAGGATTGGGCGGGCGCAGTGGCGGGGAGGCACAGCAGAAAACCGAGGAACGCTGCGCTTGCGATTATCCTTCTGCGCGAATTCATGATCTGGGGTCCTTTATGAATGATTGAATGGGCGAAGCGTCGATTACGCCGTCTTGTATAAGCCGGTCTACCGCCGCCGCGGTGTAGCCCAGCCCGGCCAGCAAATCACGCGTGTGGCTGCCCGGCATGGGCACGTCGAGTTCGGTGCCGAAGCGGCGGCCGTCCATCTCGAACGGCAGCTTGGGTGTTTTCACCGTGCGGCCATCGGCGAGCGTGACCTCGGCAAAGCCGCCCGAGGCGTTCAGGTGCGGATCGTCGAACAGTTCCTGCGGCTTGACGATCGGGGCGTAGGGCAGGCCGGCGCGCTCGCAGGCGTCCATCAGTTCCGCCTTGCTCATCCGCGCGAATCGCGCGCGCACCAGCGGCAGCATGCGCTCACGCGCGTGCACGCGCTGATTATTGGTGGCAAGCGAGGCGTCGGCGGCAAGTTCGATCATGCCGAAGTGCTCGCAGAATACCTTCCATTGCGTGTCGCTGACCACGCCGACGAACAGTTGCCCGGCGTCGGCGGTGTCGAACACGTCGTAGATGGCCCAGGCGGAGAGTCGGCTCGGCATCGGCGCGGCCGGTTTGCCGGTCACGGCGTACTGCATCATATGCTGCGCCACGAGGAACACGTTGTTCTCGAACAGCGCGCTTTGCACGAACTGGCCGCGGCCGGTGCTCTTTCTTTCATGCAGCGCTGCGAGAATGGCAATGGCGCCGAACATGCCGCCCATGATGTCGTTCACCGATGCGCCCGCGCGCAACGGGCAGCCCTCGGGGCCGGTCATGTAGGCGAGGCCGCCCATCATCTGCACCACTTCGTCCAACGCCGTACGGTGCTCGTACGGACCGGGCAGGAAACCCTTGAGCGAGCAGTAGATGATCTCGGGCCGGAGTTTCTTCACTTCCTCGTAGCTGAGGCCGAGCCTGTCCATGGTGCCGGGGCGGAAGTTTTCGGTGACCGCATCCGCGGTCGCGAGCAGCTTTTTCACGATCTCGATGCCCTCGGGCGATTTCAAGTCCAGCGCCAGGCTTTTCTTGTTGCGATTGTAGGTGACCCAGAAGCCGGCGCCGGTGCCGGTCAAGCGGCGCGTGTTGTCGCCCTCGAGCGGCTCTATCTTGATCACTTCGGCGCCGAGATCGGCGAGCACCAGGCCGCAGGTCGGACCCATGACCATGTGCACGAACTCGACCACCCGGACCCCGGCGAGCGGCAACGCGCGCGGATGCCGCTCGTGCGTTGCGCCCATGCGGCCCTGCGCCGGCTCTTGCGTGGCAGCCATGATCCCCCCTGGGCTCAGGCCGAGGGGCTGGGATAGCGCCGGTGGATGGCGTCGATTCCGGCCAGCGTCTCAGCATCGAGCTCGACTTTGACGCTGTCGATGTTCTGCTTCAGCTGCGCCAGATCGGTCGCGCCGACGATGGTCGAGGCGACGAACCAGCGCGTGCGCACGAAGGCGAGCGCCATCTCGGTGACGCTGAGGCTGCGGCTTTGCGCAAGCTTGCAGTATTCGTCGGCGGCTTGCGCTACCCGCTCGCGCTTGTAGCGCTCGCCGAAGTCGGCGTAGAGCGCCAGGCGCGCGCGCGGCGGCTTCGCGCCGCCTGCGTACTTGCCGCTGAGCATGCCCATGGCGAGCGGACTGTAGGCGAGCAGCGGCACGCTCTCGCGGAAACTCGCCTCGGCCAGATCGCCCTCGAACATGCGGTTCACCAGGCTGTAGGCATTCTGGATCGTCAGCGGTGGCGGCAACCCGTGCTCGCGCGCCAGGCGCGCGAACTCGCACACGCCCCAGGTGGTTTCGTTGGACAGTCCGTAATGACGGATCTTGCCCGCCTTGATCAGCGCCGCCATGGTCTCGATCTGATCGAGTATCGGAACTCCCGGCGCCTCCTTGGCCGGATCGAATTGGGTCACGCCGAACATCGGCACGTTGCGCCCGGGCCAGTGGATCTGGTACAGGTCGAGGTAGTCTGTGTGCAGCCGCGCGAGGCTATCGTTGAGCGCCCCGGTGATGTTCTCGCGCGTGAGTTCGGTGCGCCCGCCGCGCACCCAGTCGCGCCGCCCCGGCCCCGCCACCTTGCTCGCGATCACCAGTTTGTCGCGTTTCTGCTGCGCCAGCCACGGGCCCAGATAGGTCTCGGTGCGCGCGTAAGTGCGCGCGCTCGGCGGCACCGGGTACATCTCCGCCGTGTCGATAAAATTGACGCCGTGATCGAGCGCGAAATCGAGCTGCAGCTGCGCGTCGCGCTCGCTGTTCTGTTCGCCCCAAGTCATGGTGCCGAGGCAGATTTCCGATACGCGCAGGTCGCTTTTGCCGAGCTTGTTCAGTTTCATGCCGGGCTCCAGGTAAGATCCGATTTCACAGCTTCGGCGGGATCAAGCCCATGTGGATGCCGCTGTCGACCATGATGGTGTCGCCGGTGATGAGATCCGCTCCTTCGATCAGCCAGACGATGACGCCGGCGACCTCCTCGGGCTTGCCCGGGCGGCCCAGCGCCGTGCCCTGCCGGTAGCGCGCCTCCATCGCCGCGAAACGCGGGCCATAGCCATCGCGCACCCACTTGGTGTCGATCAGCCCCGGACAGACTGCGTTGACGCGGATCTCGGGGCCGAGCGAGCGCGCGAGCGACATGGTCAGCGTGTTGAGCGCCCCTTTGGAAGCGGCGTAAGCCATGCTCGATCCCATGCCGTTCTTCCCCGCCACCGACGACACGTTGACTACGGCGCCACGCCCGCTTTTTTTCATCGCCGGCGCGCAGGCGCGCACCATCTGGTAGGCGCCGACGACATTGACCGAGTAGATGCGCTGAAAATCCTCGGCCGAGAGCGCATCCAGGTTGCCGTGATCGGCGAACTTGGTGGCGCCGGCATTGTTGACCAGCGCGTCGATGCGGCCCCATCGGTCCAGCGCCGACTGCGCGAGGCGCCGGCAATCGGCGTCC
>DAIRFM010000048.1:3821-8838 GCA_036795025.1 Burkholderiales bacterium
CGGCCTCGCACGCCTTGAGGGTTGCGCGCGCCGCGTCCTCGCTCTTGCTGTAGTTGACCACCACGCGCGCGCCCCGGCCGGCGAGCATGATGGCGCTGGCGGCGCCGATGCCGCTGGCCGAGCCGGTGACGATGCAGACTGCGTTTTTCAGTTCCATGATTCAGCTCCCAAAACAACTCTAATATTTTTCTCAGACCGTCGCGACCGGCGTCGCGGGAGAGCCGACTGCGCCGGGCAATCTGAGCGGCGGCGCGGTAAGCAGGAAGCGGCTGCGCCGATTGGCGCGCAGCCACCGCGCGAGCTCGGTCAGATACCAGATCTCGCCCAGGTGCACGCCCAGCTTGAACAGGCAGTGCTCGTGCAGCGGCATCGCAGGATGCCGGCCGGACAGGGCGCGCGCGGGCAGCAGCTCCACGGCGTAATTGTCCGAGATCAGCGCCGCCACGCCGCTGTCCGTGACCCACTGCAGCAGCCTGTCGTCGCGCCCGTCCAGGCCGAGGTAGGCGGCGTCCAGTTTTTTCATGTCGACGTCGCGCTGCATCTCCATGATCACGTCGCCCCAGCCGGTGTAGAAGCAGGCCATGTCGCCTTGCTCCACCTCCACCTTGTCGGCTTCCATCACGCGCATCAGCTCGTCGTAGCCCACCGCCTTGCGGCAGCGGCCGAAGTGCGCAAACAGGTCGATCATCACCGCCCGGCCCTGCACGCAGGTCTCGGCCATGTGCTCGATGCCCAGGCGCCTGGCCTCGCTGCCTTCGTAGCAGCCCCAGGGCGAGATCTCGTTCGACGGCGGGGCGACGATATGCTCGCCGGCGCGCCAGCCGTTGTAGAACACGGTTTCGGCGACGCCGTCGCCGTCGGCATCGAACTGCGATCCGACGTGGGCTAAACTGTCCCACTGCGTCGAGTACTGCAGCCAGATCAGCACGCCGTCGTCGCAGACGACGTCGGTATGCAGCGGGTTCTCTCCGGACAACAGGAAATTGAAATTGGCGCGGCCGGAGCGGACCGTGGCGAAGCGCCGCGGCGGCCGCCGGCGCGCGTTGACTTTGTTGCCGCCGGGGTAATCCAGCGGCAGCGACAGGCAGAAGCGCATTCCCGTTTGCACCTCGGCCACACCCTGCAGCACTTTCTCCGGCGTGACCAGGTTCATGCGGCCGCGCTGGTCGTCGGGGCCAAAATCGCCCCAGTTCGAGCCGGGCGGGCGCTGTTTCCATCTGTGCGACATTTGTTTATTCCTGGATATTCGCGAACGCATTTAACCGCAGAGGACGGGGAGGAAAGCGAGGGCAAGCAGTCCTCTGCGCCCTCTGCGGTTCATGCTTTTGACGCCACTCTTGCCGACTCCTGCTCCTGCAACTGGCGCCACATCACCTTGCCGGTGGCCGACTTGGGCAGGCTGTCGACGAACTCGACCATGCGCGGGTACTTGTAGGCAGCCATGTGAGCCTTGCACCATTCGATGATGTCCTCGGCGCGCACGCGTCCCTTGCTCGCGGCCTTCAACACCACCACCGCCTTCACCGTCTCGCCGCGGTATGCGTCCTGCGCGCCGATGACGCAGGCCTCCTGGATGTCCGGATGCGCGTACATCATCGCCTCCACCTCGGCCGGCCAGACTTTCAGTCCGGAGGCGTTGATCATGCGCTTCAGGCGGTCGACCATGAAGAAATAGCCTTCCTCGTCCATGCGCGCCAGATCGCCGGTGCGAAAGAACTGTTTTCCCTCGAGCTCGATGAAAGCTTCTTCGGTGGCCTTGGGGTTTTTCCAGTAGCCTTTGAACACCTGCGGTCCGTGGCTCACGATCTCGCCCACCTCGCCCACGCCGACCTCCTGCAGCGTATCGGGGTTGATGATGCGGCTGTCGGTGTCGAAAATCGGAATGCCCAGGCACTGCTTCATCGGCCGCTGCGGCGGATTGATGTGCGTGGGCGCGATGGTTTCAGACAGGCCGTAACCCTCTATGTATTCAAGCCCGGTGAGATCGAGCAGCTTCTGCGCCACCGCTTCGGGCATGGCCGCGCCGCCGCCACCGATGAGCCTGAGGCTGGAAATGTCGTAGGCGCCGATATCGGGATTGGCGAGGAAGTCGATCGCCATGGTGGCGATATTGGTCCAGCTGGTGACGCGGTAGCGCTGGATCAGCTGCGCTGCGAGTTCGCGGTCCCAGCGCTGCATCAGCACCACGGTGGCGCCGGTGAATATCGGGGTGTTCAATACGCCCTGCATGGCAGTGGCGTGAAACATCGGCAGCGTGCCCAGTATGGTCGCATCGGTGGTCGTGCCGAACCAGGCCGCGCCGCCGATCAGGGTGCTCATCACCGTGCGGTGGGTGTGGATGCAGCCCTTGGGTTTGCCGGTGGTGCCTGAAGTGTAGGGCATGACGCACAGATCGTCCGGCCCGGCGGTATGCGCTGACGGCGCCGCGCCGGCGGCGATCGCGTCCTGCCACAGCACCACGCCCTCGCCGCTAAAGTCGCGGCGCGGCGCGGCCACCGCTTCGGGCAGCTTCAGGTCGGTGGGCGCGGTGACGTAATCGGCGTAGGCGGCGACGACCAGGTGCTTGACTCCCTTACCCAGGTGCGGCGCAATCTGCGCGTACAGCTCCTGCCCGGCGAGCGCGGTAGCGGCGTCGCTGTCGGCGATGAAATGCCCCAGCTCCTCGCTCAGATTCATCGCGTTGACCGGCACCACCATGGCGTCGGCGCGCAGAATGGCGTAATAGCCGATCATGAACTGCGGGCTGTTCTGCATGTACAGCAGAACCCGGTCGCCTTTGCCCACCCCGCAATGGCTCTGCAGGAACCCGGCGAGCGCGTCGACCTGGCGCTTGAACTCGCCGAAACCGAGCGTGCTGCCATAGAAGATGACGAACGGCTTGTCCGGGTAGCGTGTGGCCGAGACTTCGAGGTTGTAGTAGAGGCTGGTCTCGGGCAGCGTCAGGTGCTTGCTCAGGCCCTCCGGCCAGTGCTTGTAGTGCCGATCCTGCATGATCCTCCTCCTGCGGTCTTGCCTCGCGCGCGAGGCGCCGCCGTTTTCTGCTCGCGGCCTCAGCCGTACTGCCGCGTCACCCACTCCGCCACGCAAGCCGGCTTGTCCGATCCCTCGCGCTCCACGGTCACGCCCCAGGTTAGCTGCGTCCCGCCCTTGATGTGTTTGAATTTGGTCAGCACGAAGCGCCCGCGGATGCGCGAGCCGGCCGGAACCGCGTCGGTGAAGCGCACCCGATTCAGCCCATAGTTGACCCCCATTTTCATCCGGCTCACGTCGACCGTGCTCGCCAGGAGGTGCGACAGCAGCGACAGCGTGAGAAAGCCGTGCGCGATGGTGCCGCCGTAGGGCGACTCGCGCCGGGCCCGCTCCGGGTCGATATGGATCCACTGTGGGTCGACGATGGCGCTGGCGAATTGATCGATGCGCTCCTGGCCGACCTCGAACCAGGGCGAAACGCCGACCTCCTGGCCGACGTGCAGATGCAGTTGGGTAATGTCGTTCATAGGCGGGCTATTCTGCCACGAAACGCCCGGCGCGACGTCAGTGCAATTGCGCCGCAGGCCAAACCGCAGCACAATACAGCCATTAAGTCTGCGCAAACCTAATGTAAAGGCCATGAGCATGCCCGGCACCGCCAAGCTGTTCCTTGTACTCGGCTGCATCGCCGCGCTGCTTGCGGTTGCGCTCGGCGCCTTCGGCGCGCATGGACTGAAAGCGCGCATTGCGCCGGAGCTGATGCCCGTGTACAAGACCGGCGTCGAATATCACTTTTACCACGCGCTCGGCATGATTCTCGTCGGACTGGCCGCTTTCCATCTGCCGGAATCCGCCTATCTCAGGGGCGCGGGCTGGGCCATGCTCGCCGGCATCGTGCTGTTCTCGGGCAGCCTCTACCTGCTATCGCTCACCGGCCTGCGCTGGCTGGGCGCGATCACCCCCGTGGGAGGCGCAGCCTTCATCGCCGCCTGGGCGCTATTCGCGGCTGCCGTCATCAATGACTAGCATCATTCCACATGGAGTATCCGTATCCTGAATCAAATGCGCGACGGGTGCCAGTGTGAACCAAGTGCAGAGGCGGCGCGACTGAACTGGATCGATGCGTATCCGACTGCAACAACAATATCGCATCACGCCTCACTTTTTACGCCTCGCGCAAGAATCTCTCCACCTCATCGCGCGACGGACTGCCGCTGCGGCCGCCCGGCCGGCTGCATTTGATCGCCGCAGCCGCGGCGGCGAAGCGAAGCGCGTCCGCGGGCACCTTGCCACGGGCCAGTTCGAGCGCGAATGCGCCGTGGAATACGTCGCCGGCCGCGAGCGTGTCGACGACGGGCACAGCGAACGCAGGAAGCTGGCGCAAGCCCTTCGGCTGGCCGGCCTCGATCCAGCACACGCCGCGCTCGCCCTGCGTCACTGCCGCGAGGCGCGCACCCAGCGCGAGCGCCCGGCGCAGCCCGCCTTCGATGTCGCCGGCCCCTGAAAAGCATGCCAGCCCCGGTTCGGAAAACACTGCGTACTCGGCCTCTCCCGCAAGCGATTGCAGCGTTGCAGTCTCGGCCGTATCCGCGTCGATCACGGTCGGGATGCCGGCACGGCGCGCCGCGCGCAGCGCGGCGATCGAACCCTGCGGCCAGCGCACGTCGGCGAGCAGCGCGCCGGCGGAGCCGACTTGATCCAGCTGCAGCCAGTCGGCCGGCGCCTCGAGCGCAGTGCCGCGATAGCTCACGATCAGGCGCTCGCCGCGCGCGTCGATCAGGATCGCCGATGTCGACGAATACAGGCCCGCGAAGCGGCGCAGGCCGCGAACGTCCACGCCCGCGGCCCGCAGGTGTGCGCTCATGCTATCGGCAACGCTGTCGTCGCCGACCGGTCCCCAGAAATGCGCCTCGCCGCCGAGCCGCGCGACGGCCACGGCGGCGTTGGCGGCCATACCGCCTCCGACTTCGACCAAGCTGTTCGCCCGCACCTTGGCGCTCGCCTGCGGCCAGGCATCGACCGTGAACACCCGGTCGAGCGCGCTGTG
>DAIRFM010000049.1:0-8807 GCA_036795025.1 Burkholderiales bacterium
CGCGCCGACTTCACCACCTGCGGCAGGAACATCTTGCCCGCGCCGAACAGGTCGCCGACCACGTTCATGCCGTCCATGAGCGGGCCTTCGATCACATGGATCGGGCGCCCGCCGTTGCGTTCGGCTTGTTGCCGCGCTTCCTCGGTGTCCTCGATGACCCAGTCCGATATGCCTTTCACCAGCGCGTGCGACAAGCGCGCTTCCACGCTTTGCTTGCGCCATTCCAGATCCTCGACCTGCACCTTGCCGCCGCCCTTGACCGTATTGGCGAACGCGACCATGCGCTCCGCCGCATCGGGCCTGCGGTTGAGAATGATGTCTTCCGCGCGCTCGAGCAGATCCTTGGGTATTTCCTCGTACACGCCCAGCTGGCCGGCGTTGACGATGCCCATGGACATTCCCGCCTTGATCGCGTGGTAGAGGAACGCCGTGTGGATGGCCTCGCGCACCGGATCGTTGCCGCGGAAGGAGAAGGAAACATTGGACACGCCGCCCGATACCCTGGCGTACGGAAGGTTGGCGCGGATCCAGCGCGTCGCCTCGATGTAGTCGCGGCCGTAGTTGTTGTGCTCTTCGATCCCGGTGGCGATGGCAAATATATTGGGATCGAAAACGATGTCTTCGGCCGGAAAGCCGACTTCCCCGGTCAGAATGTCGTAGCAGCGCCGGCAAATGGTCTTGCGCCCCTCCAGGCTGTCGGCCTGGCCCTGTTCGTCGAACGCCATGACGATCACCGCCGCGCCGTAGCGGCGCGCGAGCTTCGCCTGGCGCACGAACTCGTCCTTACCTTCCTTGAGCGAGATCGAGTTCACCACTGCCTTGCCCTGCACGCATTTCAGCCCGGCCTCGATCACGGTCCACCTGGAGGAATCGAGCATCAGCGGGACGCGGGAGATATCGGGCTCGGAGGCGATCAGGTTGAGGAAGGTGACCATAGCCTTTTCCGAGTCGAGCATCGCCTCGTCCATGTTCACGTCCACCATTTGCGCGCCGCTCTCCACCTGCTGGCGCGCCACCGCCAGGGCCTCGGTGTAGTTGCCGGCGAGGATCAGGCGAGCAAAGGCCTTGGAACCGGTGACGTTGGTGCGCTCGCCGACGTTGACGAACAGCGAGTCGTCGCCGATATTGAGCGGCTCCAGGCCGGACAGGCGCAGCTTTTTTTCAATCTGCGGCACTTGGCGCGGCGGCAAGCCCCTGACCGCCTGCGCAATCGCCTTGATATGCGCCGGCGTGGTGCCGCAGCAGCCGCCCACAATATTGAAGAAGCCGCTCTGGGCGAATTCCTTGAGCACGCCGGAGGTATAGTCCGGCGTCTCGTCGTAACCGGTTTCCGACAATGGATTGGGCAGCCCCGCGTTCGGATAACAGCTGACGTAGGTGTCGGCGACGCTGGACAACTCCTCGATATACGGCCGCATCAGCTTGGCGCCGAGGGCGCAGTTCAGGCCCACCGCGAGCGGGCGGGCGTGGCGCACCGAGTTCCAGAACGCCTCCGGTGTCTGTCCGGTGAGGGTGCGCCCGGAGGCATCCGTAATGGTACCGGAGATGATGATGGGCCAGCGCCGGCGACGCTCCTCGAAGACGCAATCGATCGCGAACAGGGCTGCCTTGGCGTTGAGCGTATCGAAAATGGTCTCGACCAGGATCAGGTCCACGCCGCCATCGAACAGGCCGCGCAGCGACTCGCCGTAGGCGGCGACCAGGGTGTCAAAGTTGATATTGCGAAAACCCGGATCGTTGACGTCGGGCGAAATCGAGGCGGTCTTGGTCGTGGGACCGAGCACCCCGGCGACAAAACACTGCCGCTCGGGCGCCTTGTGCATGCAGGCGTCGGTGGCCGCGCGCGCCAGGCGCGCGGCTTCGCGGTTGAGTTCGTACACCAACCCCTCCATGCCGTAGTCGGCCATGGAAGGCGCGTTGGAGTTGAAGGTGTTGGTGGAAACGATGTCAGCGCCCGCTTCGAGATAGGCGTCGTGGATCTCGCGGATGATGCCCGGCTGGGTCAGCGACAGCAGATCGTTGTTGCCCTTGAGATCCTGCGCGAAAGCGGCAAAGCGCTCACCGCGGTAGTCGGCCTCCGCCAGCTTGTAGCTCTGGATCATCGTGCCCATGGCGCCATCCAGGATGACGATGCGCTCGCCGAGCAGGCGTTCTAGTTGTGCGGCTTTGGTCATTATTTCATGTGAGATCGGCAAATAAAAAAACCCGCCCTGCCAGCCAGGTACGGGTTCCCTCGCTTTAGCAGCATTTGTTTTTCGTCCGGCCGGAACCGGCGGCGCCCGCAATCTGACATCAAATCGGCGCAATGGTGAATTCTAGCGCGCCACCACCCCGTTTGTCCACCCGGCGGACGCGGATTCGCCTGCCGCGACGGGTGGCCTTATACTAGCGATTTTCGAGCGAAGGCCGGACGATGCAGCACCTGACCCCCAAGGAAGCCCACGATTTCCTACACCAGAATCCAAGCGCGGTATTCATCGATTGCCGCAGCGAGATGGAATTCCTGTTCGTCGGGCACCCGACGGGCGCGATCATGATCCCCTGGAATGACGGCCCGGACTGGGAGGTAAACCCGCACTTCGTCGCGCAGGTGAAAAAGGCGTCGAGCGTGGGTCGCCCGGTTCTGCTTATCTGCCGCAGCGGCAACCGCTCGCTGGACGCAGGCGCCGCGCTGGAGAAGGCGGGCTTCACCCAGGTCTACAACGTGCTGCACGGCTTCGAGGGCGAACTGAACGATCATCACCGGCGCAATTCCGTCTCCGGCTGGCGTCACGACGGCCTGCCCTGGGAGCAATGCTGATTAGCACGGCGCCGGCCACATCCGGCGCCGCTTCAGGTACGGGTCGAATCCAGCATCGCGGACTCTGCCACCTGCAAAGACCCCTGCACTGGCCACCGTGAGTTCACGCGAGGCGGCCTATCCGCCGCTGCGGCTTGCCTTTGCAGTCTGGGGCCTGGGCGCGGCGTTTTACCTGATCGGCTTTTACCAGCGTGTCGCTCCGGCGGTAATCACGCGCGAGCTGATGAGCGAGTTCGCGCTCGGGGCGGCGGCGCTGGGCAATCTCGCCGCGTTCTACTATTACAGCTACGTGGCGATGCAGATCCCGGCGGGCGTACTCGCCGACCGGTGGGGGCCGCGGCGCGTGCTCACAGCCGGCGCTGCGATCGCGGCGGCGGGCACGCTGCTGTTTGCGCTGGCTCCCGGGTACGCCGCTGCGGGCCTGGGCCGTCTGCTGATCGGGGGCTCTGTGGGCGTCGCCTTCGTCGCCATACTCAAGCTCGCCGGGCACTGGTTCGCGCCGACACGCTTTGCCATGCTCTCCGGCCTCGCTCTGGCCTGCGGGATTCTCGGTGCGGTGTCGGCCGGCGTGCCGCTGCGGCTGCTGGTCGATGCTTTTGGTTGGCGCGAAGTGCTTTGCCTCTCCGCATTGCTGACGGCGCTGCTGGCCGCAGCCATCTGGCTCGCGGTGCGTGACGATCCCGCCGAGCATGGCTACGCGAGCTACGCGCCGGCGCCGCCGGCCCGGCGCACCCCGGTACTGGAGGGCATCAGGCGAGCGCTCGCCACGCGCAATGTCTGGTTGGTGGCCCTGATCTCGGGGTCGGTTTCGGGCCCGACCCTCACTTTCGGCGGGCTGTGGGGTGTGCCCTTTCTCACCACTCACTACGGGCTCGAAACTTCGCAGGCCGCCATGGTCACCTCGCTCCTGCTCGTAGCCTGGGCGGTAGGCGCGCCGATTTTGGGTGCCCTCTCGGACCGGTGGCGCAGGCGCAAGCCGCTGTACGCGCTGGGCACTTTGCTTGCGACAGCGGGATGGTGCGCAGTGCTGCTGGTGCCGGGCTTGCCGCTTGCCCTGCTGGTTGTTTTGCTCGCATTCACCGGTTTTGCTTCTGCCTCCGCCATGGTGGGTTTCGCCATCGCCAAGGAATCGGCGCCGGCCGCGCTGGCCGGCACTGCCGGCGGCATCACCAACATGGGCAATATGCTGGGCGGCATGATCATGCAACCTGCGGTCGGCTGGATGCTGGACCGGCGCTGGACCGGCGCTTATGCAAACGGCGTCCGGGTCTACGATTTCGACGCCTACCGCGCCGGCTTCGCGCTGATGCTGGTCTGGCTAGCCGCCGCGCTCATCCTGCTCGTGTTCGTGCGCGAGACCCATTGCCGCCAGACGCAGTGACGCACCGAAGTCGGTCCGAGGCGCCGTGGGACGAGGCCGCGGGCTCACGCCCGGTGCGTGGGAATGGCTATCAGGCTCTCGAGCAGCGCGCGGTCCTGCCTCAGCCCGGCGCTGGGACCGGCGTGTGTTACCCTGCCGCGCTCGAGCACCACGGCGTTTTCGGACAGCCGCAACGCTGCCTCCACATGCTGCTCCACCAGCAGCATCGCAATGCCCTCGCCCATCATCAGCCCGATGGCATGCTCCAACTCTGCAACGAGGTTAGGTGCGAGGCCCTCGAAAGGCTCGTCGAGAAGCAGCAGCTTCGGATTCAGCATCAACGCCCGCCCTATCGCGAGCATCTGCTGTTCTCCTCCGGAGAGCTGGTTGCCCAGATTGCGGCTGCGCTCGTCGAGCCGCGGAAACAGCCCGTACACGCGTTCCAGTGTCCATGGCCCGGGGCGGGCGATGACGGTGAGGTTTTCCTTCACCGTGAGCGACGGAAAAATGTCGCGCTCCTGGGGAATCCAGCCCATGCCGGCATGCGCGCGCGCATACGGCCGCCAGCCGGTAACATCGGCGCCGGCAAACCTTACCGTCCCGCGGTGAATGCGGGTCAGGCCGAGCAGTGAAGCGATCAGCGTGGTCTTGCCGACGCCGTTTCGTCCGAGCAGCGCGAGGCTCCCGCGCGCCGCGAGTTCTATCGATACGTCCTCCAGAATGATGGAGTCGCCATAGCCCGCCACGAGACCGTCAACCGCGAGCAGCGTGTCGTTCATGACGCATTTCCCAGATAGACCTGCTTCACTTGCGCGTCGCGCGCGATCTCCTGCGGCGTACCTTCGGTCAGGATCGCCCCGGCCACGAGCACCGTGATCCGCTGCGCAAAGCGGAACACGATATCCATGTCGTGCTCGATCAGCAGGACCGTAACGTCGCCGGGCAGGCCGGCGATCGCGCCGAACAGCGCCTCGCTCTCGCCCTTGGGCACGCCGGCGGCCGGCTCGTCGAGCAGGAGGATGCGCGGCTTGCACGCAAGCGCCAGCGCAATCTCCACCAGCCGCTGCTGGCCGTAGGCGAGTTCCCTTACGGCTTCGCCTTCGATGTGGTGGAGATTGAGCGTGCGCAGGATCTCGCGCGCAGCGGCGATTTCTTCACTGCATCCGGCTATGGGCCGCCAGGCGTTGGTGGCGACGCCGCGCTGCTCGCACACGGCAAGCAGCACCGACTGCAGCACGGTGAGTTCAGGGAACAAATTGTTGATCTGGAAGGTACGTGTAAGGCCGCGTTTGACGCGCTGGTGAACGGAGAGCCGGGTGATGCGCTCCTCGCCCAGGAACACCTCGCCCGCGCTCGGTCGCAGCACCCCGGTGAGCAAATTGATCAGCGAGGTCTTGCCGGCGCCGTTCGGGCCGATGACGGCATGCCTCTGCCCCTGCGCCAGCGTGAGCGATACCGCGTTCACGGCGCGAAGACCGCCGAATTGCTTGACCAGTCCCACCGTGCGCAAGGCGACGCTCATGGTTCCGCCGCCGGTTTCGCAATTCGCGTGCGCCAGGCGCGCGCCAGGCGCATGCAGGCGCCGAGCACACCATCGCGCCCGAACATCACGATGGCAATCAGGAAAGCGCCGAGCCAGAACTGCCAGTACGTCGGGTTGATGCCGGAGAGATAGTGGTGCGCCACCATGAATACCGCGGCGCCGACGAGTCCGCCGTAGAGCATGCCGGTGCCGCCGACGATCAGCATCACCATCAGTTCGGCCGAACGGTTGAACGAGAGCACGTCGGTGCCAACGAATTGCGTCGTCTGCGCAAGCAGCGCGCCGGCGATCCCGGCGTAGACCGAGGCCAGCGTATACATGGCGATCAGGCGGCGGTGCACGGGGTAGCCGAGCGCGAGCATGCGCCCCGGGTTGTCGCGGATGCCGCGCAGACTCAATCCGAATGGTGAATTAACGAGGCGCCGCATCACCAGAAACAGCACGAAGGTGACCGCCAGGCTGTATCCGTACGCAACTTTTCCGTACATGTCGAAGCGGAACGCGCCCAGCACCGGGCTCATCTCCATGCCGATCAGCCCGTCGTTGCCTCCGGTGATATCGGTGAGCCGGTTCGCCAGTTCGAACAGCAGCAGGCCGATGCCGGTAGTCACCATGAGCCGGGTCAGGTCCTTGCCGCGCACCACCAGGAAACTCGTGAGAAACCCGGTCACGCCCGCGCACAAGGCCGCAAGCAGCAGCCCCGAGAAAGGCTCGCCCCACCCGAGCTTGGACAGCACTCCGGCCGCGTAGGCACCGACACCGAAGTAGGCCGCGTGGCCCAGGGACACGATGCCGGCGTATCCAAGGACGAGGTCGAGGGAAAGCGCAAACAGGCCGGCGATAAGCACCTGGCTCGCGAGCGGAAGATAGGACGGCCACAGCCAGAAACCGGCGGCGAGCACCAGCCAGAAGACGATTTCCGCCACGGGTGCGCGGCCGGTGGTCGCCTGATGCGCGGTCGCAGGGCTCATCTTCTGCTAACCAGGCCCTGCGGCCGAAGCACCAGCAGGATCACCATCATGGCGTAGATGATAAAGGCGCCAATCTGGGGAACGTAGTACTTTCCGGCGACATCGATCACACCCAGCAGCAGGGCGGCATAAAGCGGACCCTTGAGGCCGCTGGTTCCCCCCACCGCGACGACCAGCAGGAAATAGACGATGAACTTGAGCGGAAACGCGGGATCGAGTCCAAGAACCTGCACGCCGAGCGCCCCTCCCAATCCCGCCAATCCGCAGCCGACGGCGAAAGTGACCTGGAACACCAGGCCGACCCGGATTCCCAGCGCTTCGGCGACACGAGGTCTGTCGACCGCCGCGCGCACCGAAGCGCCGAACCGCGTGCGTTCGAGCGCCAGCGTCAGCGCGACCGTGAGCGCGGCCCCCACTGCGAGCAGGAAGCCGCGGTAGATGTTGAGATCGACGCCAAGCACGCTGACCTGGCCGGAAAGGAATCTCGGCACCTGCAGCGGCTGCTGCATCGGTCCGAAAAAATAGCTCGCGGCGGCGATGGCCATGAAGGTCAGGCCGATAGTTGCGAGCACCTGGTCGAGATGGCTGCGGCGGTAAAGATAGCGGTACAGCACACGCTCGAGCAGCAGTCCGGCCAGCGCAGAAATTACGAACGCCACTGGCAGCACCACGAGGAAAGGCAGGCCCCAGCGCTGCAACGCGAGCACGCACACATAGCCGCCGAGCATGGCGAAAGCGCCGTGGGCGAGATTGATGAAGTTCATCAGACCGAGGGTCACCGACAGGCCCACGCTGATGAGGAACAGCAGCATTCCGTAGGCGAGCCCGTCGAACAGCACGCCCAGCAAACTGGTGATCATCGATATTCTTGGCTATGGAGGAGGAGCGGCGGCCCGGTGCTTAGCACCGGGCCGCCCGCCCTATGCACTCCGGCGCGGCACGCCGGCGGCCTACTTGTTCGGATCCTTAACGTTCAGGAACTGGTCGAACTCCACGTTATAGAGCTTGCCGTCTTTCAAACGCTCGACGCGGCGCACGTAAATCGTCTCGATCGGATCGCGCGTCGCGGGATCGATTACGAGCGGCCCGCGCGGGCTGTCGATTTTCAACCCCTTGAGGATATCCATCGCCTTGTCGCCGTCGATCTTGCCGTTCAGACGCCGCGCCACTTCGTACATCGCCGCCATGCCGTCCCAGGCGCCCACCGCCATGAAATTGGCACGCTGGGCGGTGCCGGCGACTTCGGCGTAGGCCTTGAGGAACACCCGGTTCTGCGCGCTGTCGTGCGCGACCGAATAGTGCTGCGTCGTGATCACGCCGAGCGGCGCGTCGCCCATCGCCTCGATCACACCGTCTTCGGTGACGTCGCCCGTGGCAATCAACTTGACGCCTGCCTTGTCGAGTTCGCGTTCGGCGAATCCCTTCATGAAGCCGACCGCCTGCTCGCCCGCCGGCAGGAACACGAACACCGCCTGGGGCCGCGCGTCCTTGATCCGCTGCAGGAACGGCGCGAACTCGGGGTTGCGCATCGGCGTGCGTACATCGCCGAGGATCTGTCCGCCGGCGGCGGTGAATGTTTTCTTGAACTGTGTTTCGGCGTCGATTCCCGGCCCATAGTCGGCAACCAGCGTGTAGGCTTTGGTGATCCCGTTCTTGATCGCCCAGGTGGCGAGCGGCGCAGTGACCTGCGGCAGCGTGAACGACACGCGGGCGATATAGGGTGAACGCGTGGTGATGATCGAAGTTGCAGCGTTCATGACGATCATGGGCTTCTTCGCCTCCGACGCAAGCGATGCAACCGCAAGCGCGCTCGGCGTGAGCCCGAAGCCGGCCAGGAAGTCGACTTTGTCGTTGGTGACGAGCTCCTGTGCGACCCGCTTGGCAACGTCCGGCACCCCGGTCGTGTCTCTTACGATCAACTCGACTTTGCGGCCGGCGACCGTGTCCCCGTGCACCTTCATGTAGGCACGCGCGCCGTTCATCATCTGCATGCCAAAATCCGCAAACGCCCCGCTCATCTCCAGCACCATGCCGATCTTGAGCGGCTCCTGGGCCGAGGCGGTGGCGGCGATCAGAAACGCCGCCGCCGATACCAACAGTTTCAAATAGTGTTTCAACATGGTTTTCTCCTCC
>DAIRFM010000290.1:0-3164 GCA_036795025.1 Burkholderiales bacterium
TCCGGTTTGCGTGCGAAGGGTCATCCCCATAGGTCACTGCATAAGCGATCAGGGCGGCCTTCGCCTGCGCCAGTGCGGCGTAGGTTTTCTGATCTCGCGCCCGCGCCAGATCGTTTGCGCTCTTGTTCAAGCCCGCCACCAGCGCAAAGAGGACCCCCATACCAACGATGGCGAGCAGGATCAGCAGGGCCGCGCCGCGCTGGCGTGCAGGCAAATCCATCGTTGCGAACTGGCGCACGGTGTCACCGCGCCGGTGTGGACGGTTTCGCGGCAGCGCCGCGCTTGGCCGCGGACCGGACTTCGGGCGCGGACTTCCCGACCGTGATCTCGCCGCCGTTCAGGTTGTCGCGCACTTCGCCACTCATGCGCTCGTAGATCTGGCCGATCTTGAGGCTGACGCCGGGCTCGCCCAGGTTCGGGACCACCGTGACCCGGGCCGGATCGCGGCCGGCTGGGCTATCGTACTGGGGCACGCCGTTGATCCAGGTGGTGGTCTTGCCGCTGGAGCGCTGCACGTGGCCCTCGAGCGTGAGCGGGCCTTCCTTGATCTGCGGCGCCTCCTCCTCGGCGCGGTTGGTCGCGCGCCTGCGGTCCAGGTCCTGGCGCTGCTGCGGCGTGAAAAACAGGCGTCCGAGCTCTTCCGCGGCCGCAGGCGCGGCAAGGCACAACAGCATCAAGGCAAGCGAGATCAGCGGGCGCATGAAAACTCCGGCTCCGGGCTGCTGCCAGTCGGATATACAAGGCAACGATTGATTATAACCGCGTGCATGGCTAAGCCGGCTTGTTGTGGCGAATGGTGATCAGGTCGAAGACGCACGCGGCCTGCAGCCGCGGGGCGAGCGTGGTCCCGCTGCCGCCGCGGTCCGCGCGCTGCACGTCGCAGCTTCTCGCCGACAGGTACGACTTGCCGCGCTTGGTCAGATCGTCGATGAAATTGAGCAGGTCTTCCTCGTGCAGCAGTTGGATCTCCATTTTCACCCGGCTGGCCACGAAATTGACGCCGCCGCCGGGGCCAAAGCCGGGATAGTCGAGCTCTTTCTGCGGCTCGATGCTGTAGCTGATATTGAACAGCCGCCGCTCGTTCTTGATCGCCGTGATGGTGTCTACCCAGTCGAGGCGCTTTTCCTCGCCGATGATGCCGCGCGCCGCCAGCGCCTGGTACTGCTGCAGGTTGGCCTTGATTTCGCGCTCTTCCTCGTTGGCGCTGGCAAGCCTGGTCTGCACTTCGGCGCGCTGGGCGGACGTTGCCGCGGCCAGCGTTTTCGTTTCCTGCAGATAATTGTCGGCGGCGAAATAGCAGGCTACCCCGGCGATGGCCAGGACGACGCAGGCCGCCACGGGCAGGCGCAGCCGCTTCAGGTCGCGTGCGCCGAGCTTCATCCGCCGAGCTTCCTGCCGATGATGACGGTAAAGGTTGCGTCTTCCGCGATCGCGCGCTCCGATCCGATGTTGCCCGCGAACGTATCTTCCGCGGTGACGTCGAAGGGCATGCGCACGCCCATGACCTCCAGATTGGGGATCTTCTTCAGTGCGGCGATGAACTGGCTCGCCATGTCGGTAATCGCGCGCACATCGGAGCGGCGCGCGCCCACCACCCGCGCCGAAACGGTGGCCAGTTGATAGCCCAGGTCGGCCGCGGGTGCAGCCGCAGGCGCGCCCGCGGCGGCCGGCGTCGGCGCCGGCGCAGCGGCCTTGGACGCCGCACCCTTGCGGCCGCTCTCTGGCGGCGGCTTGCCGACGCGCCATTCGATGCGCTCCAGCTCCACCTGGGCAAAGCCGGCCAGCGCCTTGCTGATTTCCGCGAACAGGTAGGCCGGGGAAGCCGTCTGCGACTGCAGCATTCGGTATTGCTTGATGGTGGTCTTGAGGTTTTCGGTCGAGGTCGGTGTCGGCGGGAACGTGGCGGTGACGCGCGCGTATTCGGTGCTGATCGCATTGAACTGGGTCTGATCGGACTGGATCTGCCGGTGCAGGTTGTATACGTCGAAGAGTTGCACCCCCGCGTACAGCAGGCCCGCAACGAACACCGCCATGCCGGCCGCGTACAGGCCGTTGCTGATCTGCCACAGCTGATAATAATGCCGGTGCTGCGACTGCGCGAACTGCTCCGCCGGGGTGGCGGTGGCGACGGCGTGCAGGAACAACGCATCGCAAGGCGCGTCGGGCGGAAAGCTGGAGAGGCCGGCGGCGCGACACTGGGTGTCCGCGTTGATCAGGTGGAAGCGCAGCACCTCGCTGCTGCGGCAAGCCCCGGTGAGCGCGGCATGATACTGCCCCGCGGCCAGCACCATCACGTCGATCGGCGTATTCGCTGCCGGCAGCAGGCGCATGGTCACCAGATATTGCTGCAGGCGCGCCGATTCGCCGGCGCAGGCGGCGGCCACGCCCGCTGCATCCTCCAGGTTCAGCCGGCCGATGCGGGAAAAGCGGATTTTGCCGTCCTCGACGTAGCTTTGCCGGAGGCCGGTCTTCTGCACGCTCACCAGCAGGCAGCGCGGCGCTTTGAGCCCGGCGCCTTTGATCAGCGCCGGCGCGAGCAGTGCGGTGGAATAGACCCCGACCAGGCGGACTTCGTTCTGCGCCAGCGCCGCGAGCCAGGGCTGGAACTGCTCCGTGTGGGAGAACGACGCGTACAGGACTTTCTCGTTGCGCCGCTCGCCCTCCTCGTAACCGAGCGACAGGCTGAGGGTGAGGCTGGTGTCGCGGTAGCGCTGCGCGAGCTTGCGCGCCAGCACCTGTCGCCGGTCCTTGCGGCCGAGGTAGGGGATGGTGTCCTGGTGGTAATCCTCCTCGACCACGTCGACCACCAGATAGTAGAGGTTGTGCGAGCCGGCGAGATAGGCGGAGAAGGCGGCGAGCCCAGAGTCGTTGCGCTCGAAGCCGGCATCGACGACCAGCCTGCCGCGCGACAGGCTATAGGCGGTCAGCCGGTTGGCGGTGAGATACAGCAGGCGCTTTTTCCGCAGCATCATGAATCTAGAACTTGATCTTGCTGATGGAGTCGTAGATCGGGCCCAGGACCGACAGCATCACCCAGCCCAAGAGCGCGCCGAGGATGACCGTCATGGCCGGCTCGATCATCACCTCCACCTTGCCGATGGCGTCCTTCACGTCGCGGTTGTAGAAGTAGGACACGTTGAGCAGCGCGTTGTCGAGTTTGCCGG
>DAIRFM010000291.1:0-1175 GCA_036795025.1 Burkholderiales bacterium
GAATTCCAGGAAAGTCGTTTTCAAAGGCCCGGGCCACGATGAACGCGGAGAAGGCGTTATTCTATCGCACTGTCCGGCCTGCGTACGCAGCCGCTGTTCCGGCGTTTCAGTATTCCACCGGCACCGGATCGAGGCTGCGCCACAGATACCAGGTGGCGACCGAACGCCACGGCGCCCAGTTTACGGCAAGCTCGAGCATCCGCTCGCGCGCGACGCGCTCGCCGTCGAAGTAATGCAGGCCGATGGCTTTTTGCAGGCCCAGATCGTCCAGTGGCAGCACGTCGGGCCGCAGCAGGTTGAATATCAGAAACATCTCCGCCGTCCAGCGGCCGATGCCGCGCACCTGGATCAGTTCGGCGATCACGGCCTCGTCGTCCATGTCCGGCCAGTCACGCGCATGGATGCTGCCGTCGGCAAAGTGGCGCGCCAGGTCCGCGATGTACTCGGCTTTGCGCTGCGACAAGCCGCAGGCGGGAAGCCGGCGGCGCGCCTTGTGCATCTGTTCGGGCGTCGCCGCCGGGGCGACGGCGAGCACCCGCTTCCACACCGACTCGGCCGCTTTCACCGAAATCTGCTGGCCGACGATCGACCGGGCGAGCGTCTTGAACGGCTCCCCGCGGCGCGCGAGCGCGATGCGCGGATGGGCGCGGATGATGCGCGCGAGCACCGCGTCGCGGCGCGCCAGCGCGCGCTTGGCGCGCAGCCAGTAGTCGGGCGTCACGAGGCCTGCGCCAGCGGCAGATTGGTGAGCAGGTTCTGCGGCTTCATGCGCACCACCCCGTCCTCGCTCATGGACAGGGCGAGGTACACCGGCCTGCCGGCGATGTCGGCGCGCATTTCGCCCGCGTCGGCGAAATCCAGGCGGAACAGGGCGAGCAGGCGCGCGAGCCTGTCGGGCTGCACCTCCTTGCCGCGCCACAGATCGTTAAGGAGCGCAGTGGAATTGGCGTCGAGCCCTATGTGCCAGGCCCATTGCGCCTCCTCGATGCGCGGCACCGACTTCACCGTCACTTTCACGCCGGACAGGTGCAAGATCCAGCGCTCCAGCACCCGGCAGAAGGCGGCGAGCGCCGCGCGGCCGTGGTTCATGCTGATCACGAAATCGTGGCGCTCGTCGCGCAGCCAGTACAGTTGCGCGTTGCCGCTGTCGAGCACGTCGAGGTCCAGCGCCTGCA
>DAIRFM010000291.1:1275-3155 GCA_036795025.1 Burkholderiales bacterium
GGCGCTGCCGGAGGCGTGCATCGCTATCGTCTCCAGATCGGCCAGCATGACGGCGCCCTCCTGCAGGCTCGCCTTCTGCTCGCGGTAGAACAACTCTGCCGCGCGCAGTTCGAGCGCGTCGTCCGCGCCCTCGAGGATGTTTCTCAGGATGATCTGCGCCAGCTGGTCGATGAACAGCGGCGGCACGCCGACGTTGCCGCCGGCGAACAGGCCGAGGTAGCAGGCCTCCAGCGTGGGCACGGCGAGCAGCCGCGTGCGGAAATCGAGCAGTATGCGATAGCTGGAGCGGGCATCGGCGTCGGCCATGGCTTCGATTTGCGCCGCCTCCACCTGCATGCGCGGCGCCTCCAGCAGGGCCTGGTGCAACGCGATCTCGTTGGCGCAGGATTCTTCCACCGGACGCACCTCGGGCCGCAGGTAGTAGGCGCGCAGGAAGTCGTCGCTGACGACCAGCCGCCCGCTCGCGTCGCGGCGGAGCAAATGAAAACCGGAGTGACGCCAGAAATCCTGAGCCAAGCTAGGCGTGCACTACGGCGTGCGGCATGACGCGGCTGTGCGCGGAGACGTGCTGGACCAGGAAACCCATCTGGTCGGAAAGGATCTTGCGGTTGGTGAGGATCAGGTACTCGGCCTTGTTCGGCACGTAAGGCGTATAGAGCAGTTCCATGCCGGCTTCCTCGGGCTTGCGATTGCGCTTGACCCCGTTGCAGTGGCGGCAGGCCGAGACCACGTTCATCCAGTGGTCGCGGCCGCCGCGCGACAGCGGCGTAATGTGGTCGCGGGTGAGACGCAAGTATCCGAACTCGGCACCGCAGTAGGCGCAGATATGGCGATCGCGGCGGAACAGCTCGCGATTGTTGAGCGGCGGCACCTGGCGGAAGCCCTTGGCCGCCATCGCCTTGCCCTTGATGGCGATGATGGAGTTGGTGGTGATGCTGGAGCGCTCGCCGGTCTTGCGCGAGGTGCCGCCGTAAACCGTGAACGCGCTTTCGCCCAGCGTCCAGGCCACCAGGTTCTTGGCGTAGTAATAGCAGGACTGCTGCCAGGTGACCCAGCGGTGCGGGACGCCGTGGAAGTCGAGCGTCAGGATGAGCGGAATTTCCGCCATGCGCTTGCCTCAAATCTCCGGTGAATACGAAGCCGTACTTGATGCACCGCGGAATAAGACCCGAAAAGCCGCGGCCATCAAGCGCTTACGAGACATTTTGCCTCAAAAAGCGCGCCAGCGCCAGAGTTTGGAGCGCCTCTTTCTTCCGCTGCGGCAACCGGCCGACTCGGGTCAAGCCATGGTTGCGCCTCGGCGGCGGCCGATTCAGGCGTATCCGGCGAGGCTTTGCTAGGCACTGGTGTCATGCCGGGAGATCCAAAGCGATGTCATTCTGCGGCCTCACAATCACGAAACCGGGATTCCTTGCCCGACATGAACACAGCGCCTCCCAGAGCTGGTCTGGACACGGGGCGATGCCCCCCTTGTTCAGACGATCCCAGGTTTGATCTGGGTCAAGCGGCTCCACGGTCGAGCGTCTAAGCTGGAATTCGACAACTCTGGAAAAGCGCCGACCATGTCCAAAAACGAATTCTCCGAATTCAGCGCGCTGCTGCAAGCGCAACGCAAGCAGTTGCTGGACGAGGTGCGCGAAAAAATCGCCGCCTCGGGCGAAGGCCTCGGTTTCGCCAACCAGTCGAAGATCACCGAAGACGATGCCCTCGCAGACGCAGCTGCCAACATGGACGTGGCGATGGTGATCCGCGAAAGCCAGGAATTGCAGGATATCGAGGCTGCGCTCGCGCGCATCGGCGACGGCAGTTACGGCATCTGCATCGGCTGTGGCGGGGAGATCGGCCGGGCGCGGCTGAAAGCCTATCCGACGGCCAAACGC
>DAIRFM010000292.1:0-3143 GCA_036795025.1 Burkholderiales bacterium
CGCACCTGCGGCGAGTTCTTGCTTCGTATGCGGCGTATTACAATCAGGCGCGCACGCACTTGGCATTACAGAAAGATGCGCCCTTGCATCGAGCAGTCCAACGGTTATCGCCATTCCGATCTTGGCCGGATTGCACCATCAATACGTCCGGATGTGATTTTCGGAAAGGACACCCTGTCGCAAACCTAATTCGACTGGCGAACAGCAGCGAATCGGTTGAAGCTTTGCCCGATGATTGATCTTTGCAGACTGATCTGGTGCGCCCTCATTGGCGTCCCTATTGGCCTTGTGCTTTTGTCTGCGCCTCGACCACCGCGACCGCCGTGATATTGACGATGCCGCGCGCCGTCACCGACGGCGTCAGGATGTGCGCCGGCCGGGCTGCGCCGATCAGGATCGGGCCGACCGGAAGCGCGTCGGCGAGCATTTTGATTACCTGGTAGCTGATGTTGGCGGCGTCCAGGTTGGGCATGATCAGGAGATTGGCCTCGCCTTTGAGGCGCGAGTGCGGAAACACGCGATTGCGCTGCCTGGAATCAAGGGCAGAATCGCCGTGCATCTCGCCGTCGACCTCGAGATCCGGGTGAGTGGCCGCCAGAAGCTCGGTCGCGCTCCGCATCTTGCGGGCGGACGGGTCGTCGTGGCTGCCGAAATCCGAGTGCGATAACAACGCGATCTTCGGCTCGAGGCCGAAGCGCCGAACATGTGCCGCTGCAAGCACCGCGATCTCGGCGATCTCGGCCGCGGTCGGATCGAGGCGCACCCGGGTATCGGCCAGAAAGTAATGGCCCTTCGGCGTGATGAGGAGCGACAGGGCAGCGAAGTCGCGCACGCCGGGCGCGTATCCGATGATGTCGCGAATATGCTGGAGATGGCTGAGGAAGCCCCCCTCCAGGCCGCAGATCATGGCGTCCGCCTCGCCCTTGCGCAACGCCAGCGCGGCGATGACCGTGGAGTTGGTGCGCGCCAGTGTGCGCGCTGCGTCCGGCGTGATACCCTTGCGCCCGGCCGTTTCTATATAGGTTTCGACGAAGCTCTCGGAGCGCGGATCGTCGGCCGGATTGATCAGCGCAAAATCGCGGCCCAGCTGCACAGAAAGGCCGAACTGCTGCAGCCGCTGCTCAATCACGGCGGGCCGCCCGACCAGGATAGGCCGTGCCAACGCCTCCTCGACCATGACCTGGGTGGCGCGTAACACCCGCTCGTCCTCGCCTTCGGCGTAGACGACGCGCATCGGCGCGGTCTTAGCCTGGGCGAAAATCGGCTTCATGACGAAGCCGGAGCGGAACACGAACCGCTCGAGCTGCTCCAGGTATTGGCCGAAATCGGAGATTGGACGGGTGGCGACGCCAGAAGCCATCGCGGCTCGGGCGACCGCCGGCGCGATGCGCAGGATCAGCCGCGGATCGAACGGATTGGGGATGAGCGAGCCGGGCCCGAACGTGCGCCCCTCGCCACCATAGGCGCGGGCCGCCACTTCGGAGGGCGCCTCGCGCGCCAGCGCAGCGAGTGCCTCGACGGCGGCGAGCTTCATCTCCTCGTTGATGGTGGTGGCGCCGACGTCGAGCGCGCCGCGGAAGATGTAGGGAAAGCACAGGACGTTGTTGACCTGGTTAGGGAAGTCGGACCGCCCGGTGCAGATCAGCGCGTCCGGCTTGGCCGCGAGCGCGGCATCCGGCATGATTTCCGGCACCGGATTGGCGAGCGCCATGATCAGTGGACGCGCCGCCATGCGGCTCGCCATCTCCGGTTTGAGCACGCCGGGCGCAGAGACCCCGAGGAAGATGTCGGCGCCGTCGATGACCTCGCCGAGCCGCCGCTTGTCGGTCTTCTGGGCGTAGGCTGCCTTCCAGCGATCCATCAGCTTGGTCCGTCCCTCGTAGACTAGGCCCTCGATATCTGTGACCCAGATGTTGCGCCGGTCGGCACCGAGAGCGACCAGGAGATTAAGGCAGGCGATCGCGGCGGCGCCGGCGCCCGAGACCACGATCTTGACCGCGTCGATGCGCTTGCCGGTCAGGTGCAGGGCGTTTTGGACCGCGGCGGCGACGATGATCGCAGTGCCGTGTTGGTCGTCGTGGAGCACGGGAATCTTCATGCGCTCCTTGAGCTTCGCCTCCACCTCGAAGCATTCCGGGCCTTTGATGTCCTCGAGATTGATGCCGCCGAAAGTGGGCTCAAGGGCGGCGACCACGTCGACTAGACGGTCGATCTCGTAGGCGTCGACCTCGATGTCGAACACGTCGATGCCGGCGAACGTCTTGAACAGGACCGCCTTGCCCTCCATCACCGGCTTGCCGGCGAGCGGGCCGATATTGCCGAGGCCGAGCACGGCGCTGCCGTTTGTCACCACCGCCACCAGATTGGCGCGGCTGGTGAGTTCGGCGGCCTGACTGGGATCGGCGACGATCGCCTCGCAGACGGCTGCGACGCCGGGCGTATAGGCGAGCGCAAGGTCGCGCTGGGTCCCCAGCGGCTTGGTCGCCTTGATCTCGATTTTTCCAGGCCGCGGCGAGCGATGGTAATGCAGCGCATCCGCGCGCAGGTCTTGAGATACGTCCCGAGTCACGATGCCAGTCCCTTCCGAAAACCTCACCCAAAAATCGATCTGCACTATACTTGGTTCAATTCCCAGTTCGTACGTTCAAATTACCTGCTCTGTCCAAAAAATTCCCTGTTCCGTTGAGTAGGGAAATTCGTTCAAAAGGCCTGAAATCATTGGGCGTATCAGGCCTTCTGAGCCGCACGTACCGGCAGAAGCTACTCTTACCAATGGCCGCGCCGCCGGTGACAAGGACCGTGCGCAGGCGGCGCTCGAAGATTTCGGCAGCCGCAGCCTCCCAATCAGGCGGAACGTGGAGCTTGGCAGGTAGATCGGCGGTTAATCCGTGCCTTGTGTGTGCCGAAAACTTCATCCGGCGATGATTCGGTTTTGACAGGTTAAGTTCCCTGTTCCTGCGCCAAAATTCCCTGTTCCGTAAAAATAATTCCCTGTTCCGTTGAGTAGGGAATTTGTGTCTAACGCCCTGTGCCGACGCCGCTATTTCGAGGCTCTGGCGCGCCGGAAGCCTGTTTTTCGCAAAATTCCCTGTAAAATTCCCTGTTAGCAGGGAGGTTGCATGCGTGGGCGCTCTTTTTTCCGG